>DASTLK010000702.1:0-14196 GCA_035715025.1 Vicinamibacteria bacterium | reverse complement strand
CGCGATCGCGTGCTGGACGGCCTGCTTGCTGGCCAGGCGCACGCCCGGGGCCAGCTCGCGCCGGGCCGCGCGCTCGCAGGTCATGTGCAGGGCGCGCTCGCAGACGCCGATCCAACGCAGGCAGTGGTGGATCCGTCCGGGGCCCAGGCGCTCCTGGGCCAGCGCGAACCCCGCGCCCGCCGCCCCGATGCGTGCCGTCGCGGGCACGCGGCAGCCTTCGAAGGCGACCTCCCCGTGGCTGAAGTAGCCTGATCCCGCATCGCCCATCACCGGAATGTTGCGCACCAGACGGTAGCCCGGCGTCTCCGTCGGAAGGAGGAGCATGCTGGCGCGCTTGTGCGGCGGGGCCAGGGCGTCGGTCACCGCCATCACGATCGCGAAGGCGGCGCCGTCGGCACCGGAGGTGAACCACTTGCGGCCGTCGATCACGTAGTCCGTGCCCTCGGCGCGGGCAGTGGTGGCGAGCCACACGGGATTCGAGCCCGCGCGGTCGGGCTCGGTCATGGCGAAGCAGCTACGGATGGCCCCGGCGGCCAGCGGGCGCAGGAACCGCTCCTTCTGCTCCGCGCTTCCGTGATGCAGCAGCAGCTCCATGTTGCCGACGTCGGGCGCCTGGCAGTTGAAAACGTAGTGGCCCAGGGGCGACCAGCCGAGCTCCTCGCTCAGGCGGCCGAACACGGCCAGGGGCAGGCCGGCGCCTCCATAGGCGGGGGGGAGATGGGGCGCGAGCAGCCCCTCCTCGCGCACGCGCTGGCGCAACGCCTCGAGGCGCGGCGCGATCGCGCCCAGGCCGCCGGCGAGGAAGTCGGGCTCGAGGAGGACGACGCCTTCGCGGACGATCGCGCGAACGCGGTGGAGGATCCCGTCCCCGTCCGCGTCACCCATCAGAGCGGCCGCGGCGGCGAGAGGAACGCGGCCTCGGTCGGACGCAGGGGGCGATCCAGCCAGAGGGGGCGGCGCAATCCGCCCGGCCCCGGACCCGGCCGCGCGCGGGCCAGCCACTCGCGGTAGACCGCCATCGACCGCTCCGTGTCCACGTACACGTCTCCATAGTGGTCCCCCGCCGGCGCCCGCGCGACCACGACCTTCTGGTGCCAGCAATGCATGCCGGAGACGGGATCCGGGTGCACGGGGAAGGCGAGGTTCTGATGGACGCCGCCATCGCTCCAGAAGATCCGGCTCGAATCGGGATCGTCGCTGCGGAACGGCCCGACGCCCTGTACCTGGCGCAGGAGCCAGCCGCCGTCGTGGGGAGCCAATCGCACCGCCGCCGTCGACCAGCGGCTGCCCTCGCCTTCGCGCAGCCGCCAGCGGCCGAGGTGGTGCGAGCAGGCGACGACGCCGGGCGCGATCGACTCCGTCACCCAGGCCCGGTTCACGAAGTGGCCGATCTCCGTCGTCACGCGCAGGAGGTCGCCGGTCGCCACCCCGAGCCGGCGCGCGTCCCCGGTGTGGATCCAGACGGGGTTGCGATGCGAGATTTCATTCAGGTACTTCGCGTTGCCGCTGCGCGTGTGGATCAGCGTGGGCAGTCGGAAGGTCGGCAGGAGGAGCATCTCGCCCTTGGCCGCGTCCAGTGCATCCCGGTGGACGTGGCTGCGGATGTACCCGGGCAGCGCTTCCTCCGGCCAGCCCCACTCCTCGAGGGTGCGCGAGTAGAGCTCGAGGCGCCGTGACGGCGTGGGAAAGCCGGCCACCACTTCCCCGTCGATCTCGATGCCCACGGCCTTGCCCCGCACGTCCACGCGCCCCGTCTCCGGGTCGCGTGCCGCGTCCGCGGGCACGTCCACGTGCTGCGCGTGGAGCTCGTGGACGTCACTTTCGATCAGGAACGCGCCGTACCGCCGCATGTAGTCGAGGGGGGCCAGCCCTTCGCGGGACGCCGCCGCCGGAAGGCCGGGGACCGCATTCTCGAAGATCCAGCGGTAGTACTCCTCGACGGTGAGCTTCTCGCCCGGGCGATAGGGCGATTCGAACCAGCGCCGGATCCCGAGCGCGCCGTCGGGATCGATGCGCCAGCTCAGCTCGATCCAGAACTCGTCTTCCTCCCAGACCTCGCCGGGATTGGTCTCGTAGGTGAAGCGGAAGGTCTCCCCCAGCCGCTCGCGCGCCGCGCGCACGACCGGCTGGCGGAAGCTCACCCACTTGCCGGAGTGCGTCTCCTGGCTCTGGATGTCGTGGCGCTCGCCCGCGTGGCCCATGGGCAGGACGTAGTCCGCGAAGATCGCGGTCTCGCTCCAGGTCGGGGTGAGCGCGGCGTGCAGGCCCACCAGCGCCTCGTCCTTCAGGACGTCCACCCACATCATCCCGTCGGGGTTGGTCCAGACGGGGTTGTAGACGCGCGTGAAGTAGACGTCGAGCGTGCCTCGTCCTTCCTTGAGGAAGTGCGGGAGGAGGAAGCTCATCTCGTAATGGCTGAGCGGCCACTCTTTCGGGAAGAGGAGGTCGTTCCACTCCGCGTGCGCGGGCGGCTCTTCCCAGAAGAAGGGCTTGTACTTGTTCCACGCGCTGGGGGAGGTGCCTCCGGGAGTGCCCACGCTCGCGGTCAGGACGGTCAGGAGCTGCAGGGCGCGCGCCACCTGCCATCCACCCAGGTTGCCGCTGGCACTTCCCCGCCACACGTGCGACGCGAAGGCTCCCCGCGCCGCCCCGATCAGACGCGCCACCTGGACGATGCGATGTCGGTCCACTCCGCTCTCCGCTTCCGCAAGCTCGGGTGTGAACGCGCGGTACTCGTCCTTGAGCGCGGCCACGAAAGCGGCGAAGGTGGGCTCCACGCCCGCGCAGCGATGGGCCATGTACTCCCGCCAGTTCGTCCAGCGTTCCACGTAGTCGAGGTCGGCCAGGCCTTCGTCCAGCAGTACCTTCGCCATGGCCAGGAGCACCGCCGCCTCGCTGCCCGGGTAGGTGGGCAGCCAGAAGTCGGCCATCGACGCCGTGTTGCTGAGGCGCGGGTCCATCACGGCCAGCTTCGCGCCCGCGAGCTTGCCCTCGATGATCCGCTGCGCGTGCGGGTTGAAGTAGTGGCCCGCTTCCAGATGGGACGAGAGGAGCAGGATGAAGCGCGCGCGCGCGTGGTCGGGGCTGGGCCGGTCGTAGCCGGACCAGAGGGCGTAGCCCAGGCGCGCCGAAGAGGAGCACACGTTCGTGTGCGAGTTGTGTCCGTCGATGCCCCAGGCCTTGAGCACGCGGTCCATCGCGCGCTCGTGGCCGGGGCGGCCGACGTGATACATGACCTCGTTTCGCCGGCCTTCCTGGAACGCCTTGCGTATGCGCGCGCCGATCTCGTCCAGCACCTGGTCCCAGCTCACCCGCTGCCAGCGCCCGGCCCCGCGCGCGCCCGCGCGCTTGAGCGGGTAGAGGATCCGCTCCGGATCGTGGATCTGGTTGATGGTGGCCGGCCCCTTCGCGCAGTTGCGGCCGCGCGAGGCCGGGTGGAGGGGGTTGCCCTCGAACTTCCGCACCCGCATCGTCTCGCGATCGACGAAGGCGAGCAGGCCGCAGGCGGCCTCGCAGTTGAAGCAGATCGTCGGGACCAGCATGTAGCGGCGCTCGATGCGCCGCGGCCAGGCTTTGACGTCGTACTCGCGCCAGTCGTCCCAGCGATCGGCCGGCGGGTAGGACTGCAGCGCGGAGCCGGGGAGCAACCGCTCTATGGTCATGCCAGGGGAATCCGCTGCGGCGCCTGCACGTAGAGGTGCTCCCAGACGAAGAGGCCGAACAGGGTCAGGGGCGCCACCAGCAGGCGCAGGCCCGAGGGCCCCCAGAGGATCGAGAGGGGCAGGAGATGGCCCAGGACCAGCACGCCCGTCGTGAACCGCATGTCGTCCTGGATCAACCGCGCGGCCATCCGCGCGTCCTCCGTGGCGTGGCGGCCCCACACCTCGCCCGCCACGAGCAGGCCGTTGAGGGGGAGGAGGAAGAGCAGCCAGGAAGGGGCGAACAGGGCGGCGCCCGCGGTCAGCGCCTGCACGAGGAGATGCGGGCCGAGAAGGGCCGACTGCCAGAGGTCGCGCCCCTTGGCTTGCCCGAACAGCAGGGCCGTATAGGTCGCGGTGCCGGCGGCCAGGAGGGCGGTGAGGCCGGTCAGGATGGGCGGCACGGGAAGGCGCGCCAGGCCCAGGCCGATGAGCGCGGTCAGCGCGAGGCCGTAGCCGGCGATCACGTAGGAGCCGCGGGTGAGCCAGGACCGCCACTGTGGGCGAGTCAGCGTCCACAGGAAACGCGCGGGCTGGCGCAGGTCCGCGACGAGCAGCGCGCCCGTCGTGGCCAGTGCGAGGAGCGCCACCACCAGCGCGCCGATCGCGACGGGTTCCCTCCACGGCAACCCGGCGGCGAGGACGGCCGGGACGAGGAAGGCGCCCGCAGCCAGCGACTTCGTCCAGAGATAGGCGGAGACCTTCCATCCCCAGGAATTGCGGTGCTGCTCGCGCACGCCGTAGGTGCGGCGGGGCGCGCCCGCGGCATCGGGGGCGGGCAGGCCGGTGAGTCCGAGCAGCTGCGGCGCTTGCGCCCACATGTAGTCGGATGCCGGGGGCGCGGCCGTGGGAACCAGGGAGGCCGCATCCGCTTCCACGTAGAACACCTTCGGACGCGTGCCCTTCTCCGGCTTGCGCACCTGGAGGGGAATGCGGCCCGTCATCTCCGCGATGCGGCTGGAGGCATCGTCGAGGTCGCCGGCCACGATCGCCTGCGTCGGGCAGACGGTGACGCAAGGCGGCTCCAGGCCCACCTCGACCTTGTGCGCGCAGAAGTTGCACTTGGCCGCCGTCTCCGTGACGGGGTCGATGTAGATCGCGTCGTAGGGGCAGCCTTGCATGCAGGCCTTGCAGCCGATGCAGCGGCCACCGTCGAAGTCCACGATCCCGTCGCGCCGCCGGAAGAGCGCCGTGGTCGGACAGATCTCCACGCAGGGTGCGTCCTGGCAGTGGTTGCAGCGCGTGACCTGGAAGGTGCGCCGCGTGTCCGGGAACGCGCCCTTCTCGACGTACTTGACCCAGGTGCGGGCGACGCCCAAAGGGACCTCGTGCTCGGCCTTGCACGCCACTGAGCAGGCGTGGCAGCCGATGCACCGTCGGTTGTCGATCAGGAAGGCATAGTTCACGCGGCCCGATTCTACTCGCGGGTCCGGGCCCAAGTGTGTTGACGCGGCGCGAGGGCGCGATTACCGTCCCGCCCGGTGAGACCCTCGGCCCGCGCGACCCCCCGCCTGCTCCTCGTCCTCGGCCTCGCGGGAGTCCTCATCCACAGCGCCGCGCGCTTCGCGCTCAAGGCCTGGCTCTACCTGCGCTCGCCCTACAGCCGCGACTACGGCGAGGGTTGCATCCTGGCCATGCTGCAGCTCCTGGACGAGCGTGGGACGTACTTCATGGACCTCCACGGCTATCCGTACGTCCACCTCAACTACCCGCCCGTCTTCCCCGTCCTGGTCTGGCCGCTTTACAGGTGGCTCGGTCCGACGTTGTGGGTCCCTCGGCTCGTTTCGGTGCTGGCCACCGTGGGAGTCCTGGCCGCGGTGTACGAGATCGCGCGGCGGCTGGGCAACTCGCGCGCGTGGGCGGCGGCCCTGGCCGGATTGGCCCTGTGCCCGTGGTTCGTCCAGACCTGGGCCCCGCTCGCGCGCGTGGACATGCTCGCCATCTTCTTCTCGGCCGCGGGCCTGCTCGCGTTCACGCGCGGGGCGCGCCTCGGCACCGTGTTCGCGCTGTTCTGGCTCGCCTTCTTCACGAAGCAGAACGCGCTGCTCGCGCCCGCGGCCGTCCTCGTGTGCCTGGCCCTGTCCGGATCGCCGCGACGATTCGCGGCCGCCCTCGCCGGCTTCGCTCTGCCCCTGGCCGCCCTGTTCGGCCTGCTCGTCCTCGCGACGGGCGGCGAGGCCTACCGCCATCTGGTCACGTATACCGCCGCCGCCGGTTTCGACTGGTCGCGGCTGGGCGAAGGCTATGGCGAGCTGGCGCGGGTCGCGTGGCCGCTGCTCCTGATCATCTTGTTCGTCCTGGCGGCGCACCGACGCGCGGGGTGGGCCGAGGGCCGGGCGGGGGCGCTCTGGATCTACTGGGGCCTCAGCCTCGCGGGCCTCGCCACCATCGCCAAGGAAGGCGCGGTGCAGAACTACTACGTCGAGCCCTGGGTGGCCACCGTCCTTGCCGCCGCGGCGGCGCTGCCGCTTCTCGGGGAGCGTCTCGGGGCCACCGCCCGCCTGGCCATCCTGCTCCTCGCCGCGGCGGTTGCGCACTACACGCACAACTGGGCCCACCAGCTCCCGCGCGCCATCGCCAATCCCGGCCAGGACGCGGGCTTCCGCCGTTTGTGGGAAGTGGTCCGCGACACGAAGGGGCCGATCCTCTCCGAGAACCTGGCCGTGCTCGTCCTCAACCGAAGGCCGGTGCTGGTGGAACCGTTCGGCCTGCTGACCCTCAGCCGCGCCGGGCTCCTGCGCACGCGCCCGATCGTGCGCGATTGCGAAACCGGCGTCTTCGAGATCGTCGTCGTGGAAGGCCTGCTGGAGGGCGTGCCCAGCCTCCGCGAGTGCCTCCAGGCCCACTACCAACTGGCGGAGGACCTCCCACCCTATCGCCTGCTGCGGCCGGCCGCCTATTCCGCGACCACCAGGCGGCCGCGCTCGGTGTCGGCGGCGTCACCCTTCTCGAGGCAGCAGTAGTAGGGGAAGGTTCCCGCGCGATCCGGCGTGATGTCGACGGTCGTGGTGCGGCCGGGCACGATGCGCTTCTCGATCCGGAACGCGTCCACGGCGAAGCAGTGCTCCTGGTCGCGGCTGGTGAGGCGCAGGTGCACCGCCTCGCCCTTGCGCGCGTGGATCACGCTTGGCGAGAAGCCCGACCGCGAGACGGCCACGTCCTGCGGCTGCTCCCGCGGCGGAGCCAGGCCGGCGGTGTTCGACGCCGGCCGGAAGCCCGCGAAGAACAACGAGGTCAGGCAGAGCACGAGCAGCCGCCCCCGCGAGGGGCGCATGGGGACGACCCTCACCGCGGGCGAGAGCCGCCGCGATCGCGTCCGCCACGGTCGCCGCCACGACCACGGTCCCGATCCCCACGCGGACGATCACCATGCGAGCGGTGCGAGTCGTGGGACCCACGATCGGAGTAGGCGCCGGCGGGCTGCGGCTCGCCGGGCCCGCCCGACCCCGACCCTCCGGCCTCCCCGCCTTCGAGCAAGGCCTTGCGCGAGAGACGGATCTTCCCGGAGGGGTCGATGTTGACGACCTTGACCAGGATCTGGTCGCCTTCCTTCACCTCGCTGCGCACGTCCTGGACTCTCTGGTGCGACATCTCGCTCACGTGGAGCAGCCCGTCCGTCCCGGGGATGATCTCCACGAAGGCGCCGAAGTCGACCACGCGCACGACCTTGCCCAGGTAGGTCTTGTTGAGCTCGGCGGTGGCGGTGAGCTCCTCGATGATGGCGACGGCCTTGCGCGCCGCCGTCTCGTCCACGGAGGCGATGGACACGCGCCCGTCGTCCTCCACGTCGATCTTGCAGCCCGTGCGCTCGACGATCGACCGGATCATCTTGCCGCCGGGCCCGATGATGTCGCGGATCTTGTCCACCGGGACCTTGATGGTGATGATGCGCGGGGCATACGTGCTGATGCTCGGACGCGCTTCCGGCAGCGCCTCCAGCATCTTGTCCAGGATGTAGATGCGGCCGGCCCGCGCCTGCGCCAACGCGCGCGACAGGATCTCCTGGTTGATGCCGCCGATCTTGATGTCCATCTGGAGGGCGGTGATGCCGGCGCGCGTGCCCGCGACCTTGAAGTCCATGTCGCCGTAGTGGTCCTCGACGCCGGCGATGTCGGTCAGGATCGCGTACTTGTCCCCTTCCTTCACCAGGCCCATGGCCACGCCCGCCACCGGCGCCTTGAGGGGCACCCCGGCGTCGAGGAGGGCGAGGGTGCCGCCGCAGATCGAGGCCATCGACGAGGAGCCGTTGCTCTCCAGGATGTCGGACACGATGCGCACCGTGTAGGGGAACTTGTCCTCGTCGGGCAGCATCTCGCGCAGCGAGCGCTCGGCCAGCGCGCCGTGCCCGATCTCGCGGCGGCCCGGACCGCGCAGGAACTTCACTTCTCCGACCGAGAAGGGCGGGAAGTTGTAGTGCAGCATGAACCGCTTCTTGTGGTCCGGCTCCTGCACGGTGTCGATGATCTGCATGTCCTCGGAGGTGCCGAGGGTCACCGTGACCAGGGCCTGCGTCTCCCCGCGCGTGAAGAGCGCGGAGCCATGCGTCCGGGGGAGGACTCCGACCTCGCCGCTGATGGCCCGGATCTCGTCGAACCGGCGGCCGTCGTGGCGGCGGTTGTTCTCCAGGATCTCGCGGCGCGCGATCTTCTCGCGGAGCCCTTCGTAGACGGCGCCGACCATCGCGCGCTTCTCCGGCTCGGTCTCCGGGATGCGGGCCAGGAACTCCGTCTTGACCGCCTTCATGCGCGCGTAGGACTCGATCTTGCCCGGCACCTGCATGGCCTGGAGCAGCGGACCCGCCATCTCCTGCTCGGCCCAGGACACGAACCCCTGGTCGAGGGTCTTGGGGGTGAACGTCCACTTCTGCTTGCCCGCCTTCTGCTGCAGCTCGCGCTGCATGGCGACGATCTTCTTGATGGCCTCGTGGCCCGTGGCCAGGGCCTGGAGCATCACCTCCTCGGTGATCTCGTGGGCGCCCGCCTCCACCATCACGATGGCTTCGTCCGTGCCCGCGATCATGAGGTTGAGCGTGCTCTTGGTGCGCAGCTCGGTCGAGGTCGGGTTGACCACGGCCTGGCCGTCCCAGTAGCCCACGCGTACGGAGGCGACGGGCGTGGTGAACGGGATCTCGGAGAGGAGGAGGGCGGTGCTGGCGCCGGTGATGGCGAGGGTGTCGGAGTCGTTCTCGAGGTCGGCGGAAAGAAGCAGGCCGATGACCTGCGTCTCGTGGTTGTAGCCCTCGGGGAAGAGTGGCCGCAGCGGGCGGTCGATCATCCGCGAGGTGAGGACCTCCTTCTCGTTCGGCCGGCCTTCGCGCTTGAAGAACCCGCCCGGGATCTTCCCCGCGGCGTAGGTGTTCTCGCGATAGTCGACGGTGAGGGGCAGGAAGTCGACCCCCGCCTTCGCGTCACGCAGGGCGTTGGCCGTGGCCAGCACGACCGTGTCGCCGAGCCGCACGACCACGGCGCCGTCCGACTGCTTGGCCATCCGCCCCGTCTCGAACGAGAGGGTGTAGCGGCCGAGGGGCATCTCGACACGTTGCATGGTCATCTCTTTCTTCTCCGCTCCGCGCGGGGCCTCCCCTTGGAGGGCCCGCCAATAATGGCGAACGCGAGGATGCCGGGCGACCGGATGGGCGCCCGCGGCTCTCGCTCGTGCTTACTTGCGATTCTTGAGGTGGGGTCCGGGTCTGTCTGCCGCGACTGCTCTTACTTCCGAAGGCCCAGCTTGTCGACGATCCCGCGATACCGCTTCACGTCCTTGGTCTTCAGGTAGTCGAGCAGCCGGCGGCGCTGTCCGACCAGCATCATGAGTCCGCGACGCGAATGATGGTCCTTGGCGTGGGCCTTGAAATGCTCCGTCAAGTAGCTGATCCGTTCGCTGAGGATCGCGATCTGGACCTCGGGCGAGCCCGTATCGGACCCATGCGTCTGATGCCCCTGGATGATCGTCGTCTTCTGAACCTTGCTGAGCGTCACCCGACTTACCTCCCCTTATCTCGCTTTCAATAAGCGCCCATCGTAACACACCGCTCTTTTCCCTGTAAACCCTGGAATCGGGCCGGTTTGAAGCCCTGTGACCGTGCTTGACAGGCGCGGCCCGGTCGCACATGATCGCGACCGCGCCGACTCCCGCATAATCGGCACGCCTTCAGCATGTTAGCAGCCACAGCGCGCTATGCGGCCTTCCTGCTGGTCGCGCTCGTGGGGCCGGGCGCCGGGCTCCAGCGCCTGGCCGGCGTTTCCGTCGACCCCGCGCTCGTCCTGCCTCTCGGGATCGCCTTCAGCGCGGGGGCCTACTGGCTCTCGCTGGTCACGGGTCTCGCCTGGCTCTTCCCCACCCTCGTCCTGCTCGCGACCGCGGTCCTCGGCTGGAAGAGCTTCGGCCCGGGGGCGCCGGGGCCGTCGCTGCGCGGGGCAGTCGGTCCCGCCCTGGCCATCGTCCTGCTCCTGGCCTTGACCCAGTACCGGGGGAACCGCGTGGCCGCTTCCGGCGAGTTCCTGCTCGACCCGCTCGTCGCCTACGACACCGCGTTCCATGTCGGTCTCGTCCGCGAGCTGACCCTCGGCTATCCGCCCCAGGTGCCCGGGGTGTCGGGGTTCCCGCTCGGCTATCACCTGGGCACGGACCTCGTGCGCGCGGCCGCGCTGCGCTGGGCCGCCACCGACCCGTACGATTCCATCTCGCGGTTCGACGTCACGGTGTTCGCGATCGCACTGCTGCTCGCCCTGCGCGCGGCCGCCGCGCGCCTCGGACTGTCTCCCCTGGGAGTGGCCCTCGCGGGATGGACGCTCGTGGCGACCGACTTCTCCTTCGCGTTCGCGCTCAATCCCCAGGCGCACTGGTGGTCCGATCTGCTGCGCGGGAACCTGCTCCTCTCGCTGGCGCTCGCGAACCCGATCGTGCCCGCCCTCGCCCTCGCCGTATGCGCGCTCATCGCGCTGTCACGAGCCGCGGGCGGTGAGGGCCGGGGCTGGTGGGCGATCGCCGCCGTGCTGGCCGTCGCCGTCCCGTTCTTCAAGGTGTTCCTGGGCGCACACCTCGCGCTGGGGCTGCTGGTGGCGCTCGTCCGCACGCGTCGACGCGAGGTGGCGCTGGTGGCGGGGCTGGTGGGGATGGCCACGCTCGCCCTCGCGATGGGCCAGGGCGGACGGACGGTCGCAGTGACGTTCGCGCCCCTCGACCTCGTGCGCATCACCCGTGAGAGCCTCGGCCTCGCACCGCTCGATGGCCTGCGCCTCGCGGGCTTCGCGGTGCTGTGGATCGCCGCCTCCCTGGGCCTCCGTCTCTTCGGCGTTCCCGCGGCCGTGCGCGCGCTGCGCGAGTCCGACGTGATCGCGCCCGCGCTGGCGGCGATGGCGCTGGCGGCCTGGCCGCTCGGCCTCCTCTTCCGCGTGTCCGCACCGGAGATGCTCGAAGGGCAGAAGGCCGTGAACGACGCCGCCTACCTCGTCGAGCAGGGCGGCCCGCTGCTCTGGCTGTTCACCGCCGGCGCGCTGGCGCGATGGATGGAGACCGGCCCCGTCCTCCGCCTGGCCGCCCTGGCCGCGCTCGCGCTCCTCGCCCTTCCCTCGACCCTGCAGTTCGCGATCAAGAAGGCGAACGAGCCTCCCGACCTGCTGCCCGCGCCGATGGTGCGGGCCATGCGCGCACTCGCGGCGGACAGCCGGCCGGGCGACGTCGTCCTGCAGCGCCCGGGCGCCCGCTATCCGCCCGCGCCCGTGATCCTGATCGGCCGTCGCGTGCCCTACGAGCGCTTCACGCCCTGGCTCACGCAGTTCGCCCCCGCGCCCGCGCTGGAGGCGCGCCACGACGTCGTGTACCGCTTCTTCCACACCAGCGACCCCGCGGAGGCCATGGCCATCGCGCGCGGCCTGGGCGCGCGCTACGTTGCCCTCTACGGAGCCGAGCGCCTCCGCTTCGATGGCACCGGCCTCCTCGTCCCCGTGCACGAGGAAGACGGGGCCCGCGTGTACCGCCTCCCCGACTAGGCCGCAGCGCGCAGTCGCTGGGCCCTCCGCGCACTCACTGAGCACCTGATCCCGCGCGCCTCCGCGCCGCCGCACCGCTCCGCGCGTGCGGGACTCCCATACCTCGCAGCGAGTTCCGATCGAAACCGATCGATCGCGTCCGCGTGGCACAGCGGCTGCTCTATGCGCTCGCCAGCGACACCCGGATGCACCGCAAAGGAACTGGAACTGGTGCCATGCGCATTGCGCATCCACCTCACTTGGAGGGACGAGAATGAACGCACGAAAACAGTACGGAGGCGGCCTTGCCGTCCTCGCATGTCTGCTCATCGCCGCCGCGGCGCTGGTGCTGCCCAGCTGCGGTACCGACAAGCCTTGCAGCAGCAATCCGACGGGTCCGGGTTGCGTTGCGAGCTCAGCGCCGCCGCCAGCGCCCGCGCCGGTGACGAGAGTCATCTCGCAGGGCAATGGACCAATCGGGCGGAGAACGGTTGCCCCTGTCGTGTTCACCACGACCGCGACCGGCTCGGTGGGCATCACCGTGGACTGGACCTTCGCCAGCAACGACGTCGACATTTTCGTGACCCGGGGCAGCGAGCCGTGCACTCTGGGGACCTTCAACGACCGGAGTTGCGGCTTCGTCGCCACCGAGGAGAGCGTCTTGATGAAGCCCGAGAAGCTCACCGTGCCGAGCCTGGCCGCAGGTACGTACACCCTGTACGTGGCGAACTTCGGCGACACCGACGAATCCGTCGCCTACCAGGTGACCCTGACGTCGACCTCGGCGAGCTCCGCGTCGGCGGCGGCGACGGCGACCGTCCAGCGCAGCGCCGCCAAGGGGACGTTGAGCCGGATCCTCGAACCGCGCTGAGCCGTCGTGACAAAGATGGTGGACGGCGGGGGAGGGCCACGATCTCCCCCGCCGTGCCATTGCGGATCCCCTCATCGGCCCTGTCATAGCAATTGACAGTCATCATAGCTGTTGATACATACAGCGCATGCCGACCTCGACCCGGATCCTGCTCCTCAGCAACTCCACCCAGCACGGGCGCGGATACCTCGACCATGCCGCGGACGCCCTGCAGGCCTTCCTGGGGCCGCGGGGCAAGGTCGCCTTCGTGCCCTACGCGGAGTTCGACCTCGACGGCTACGCGGAGAAGGCGGGCCGCCGCCTGGCCGCGCTCGGCTGCGCGGTCGAGTCCGTGCACCGGCGCCCGCAGGCCCTCGCCGAATCCGACGCCGTGTTCGTGGGCGGCGGCAACACCTTCCGCCTCCTCCATCGGCTCTACGCGACCGGCCTCGTCTCGGCGATCCGCCGCGCCGTCGCGGGCGGCCTCGCGTACGTCGGCTCCAGCGCGGGCTCGATCGTGGCCGGTCCCACCATCAAGACGACGAAGGACATGCCGATCGTCCAGCCGCCCTCCTTCGATGCCCTCGCCCTCGTGCCTTTCCAGATCAGCCCGCACTACCTGGACCCGGACCCGGGCTCGACGCACATGGGGGAAACGCAGGAGGAACGCATCCTCACCTTCCTGCAGGAGAACGACTGCCCCGTGGTCGGGTTGCGCGAGGGCGCGTGGCTGAGGATCGAGGCGGGGGTTGCGCGCCTCGAGGGGGGGACGGCGCGCGTGTTCCGGCGCGGGGTCCCTCCGGCCGAATGCGGCGCGGGCACGATCTCGATCTAGCGCGTCGTCCCCAGCCTAGCCGGCCGTCTCCAGCAGCACGATGTCGGGGTGGAGAATGGGATCCACGGGCAACTCCCCCGCCGTCTCGGCGCCGCGCGGGCTGGCCAAAGCCAGCAGCGCCCCCGATGCGTCCAGGACACGCCACCAGGGTCCCGAGGCGGAGGGGAATCCCCCCACGAGAAGCGCGGCGGCAAGGTCGCGCCCGTGGCGGAGCGCGCGCTGCCCTTCGTCGGTGACGGTCACCGCGGGGAGCTCGGTCAGCAGGGCCGCCATGGGGATGAGCGCGTCGCGGCCGCGGA
Organism: Vicinamibacteria bacterium; assembly: GCA_035715025.1. Taxonomy (GTDB): domain Bacteria; phylum Acidobacteriota; class Vicinamibacteria; order Fen-336; family Fen-336; genus AA29. The sequence goes on along the minus strand of DASTLK010000702.1, from coordinate 544 downwards.
CGGGCACGTCGTCCCAGCTCACCGCCGCCGCCTCGCCGAAGGTCCCGCTGCGGGTGCGGCGCAGGGCCACGAGGTGCGCGCCCGTCCCCAGGCGCTCGCCCAGGTCTCGGGCCAGCGCCCGCACGTACGTTCCCGCCCCGCAGCGCACCTCGAGGTCGACCTCGTCTCCGGCCAGGCGCAAGACGTCGAACGCGTTGACCACGACGGGAACGGGCGGGCGCGACACGGCCACGCCCCGGCGGGCCAGGTCGTAGAGGCGCTCCCCGCCGCTGCGCTTGGCCGAGTACGTTGGCGGGACCTGCAACTGCTCGCCGACGAGCGCGCGGGCGGCCGCCTCCAGGGCGGCGCGGGCGACGGACACGGCACGCGGCGCCGTCAGCGGCGTTCCCGTGACGTCGTCGGTCGTGGTGGCGAAGCCGAGGCGGGCGGTGGCGCGGTAGGTCTTCTCGCCCGCGGCCAGGAAACGCGCCAGGCGCGTGGCCTTGCCCACGCACACGGGCAGGACGCCGGTGGCGAACGGATCGAGGGTGCCCGTGTGCCCCAC
>DASTLK010000701.1:0-2412 GCA_035715025.1 Vicinamibacteria bacterium | reverse complement strand
GCGTGGGCGAATCGGCCGGCGATGCGAGTGCCGCCACCGCCGAGGACACTGCCGCGGACGCCGAGGCCGCGCTCGCGTTCCTGCGGGCGCGGCCGGAGATCGATCCGCGGCGCCTCGGGCTCGTCGGCCACAGCTACGGAGGGGAGATCGCGCCCATGGTCGCGGCCCGGGATACGGCCGTCGCCGCCGTGGTCCTCCTGGCCGGGCCCGCGCGAACGTTCCGCGAGACCATGCGCTATCAGCACCGCTACCGCATCGAGAACGACGCCACGATCGCCGCCGCGGATCGCGAGGCCGCGCTCGCGGAAGCGATGATCCAGCAGGACGCGAACGTGAAGGCCAGCACCGAGGCCTGGCGCCGATCGATCCAGGACCGCGATCCCCTGCCCACGGCGCGCCGCCTGCGCATGCCCGTCCTGATCCTGCAAGGATCGACCGATCGCGCCGTGTCGCCCGAAGATGCGGTCCTCCTGGAGCGCGCGATTCGCGAAGGCGGCAACCGCCGCGTCGAGCGTCATCTCTTCCCCGGCGTGAACCATCATTTCCAGCGGGACCCCGTCGGCGCGCGCGAGGGCTACGATCGGCTGCCCACACAGGACCTGGCCCCGGAAGTGCTGGATACGCTCTGCACGTGGCTCCGCGCCACCCTGCGTTGATGCCCTCCGCCGATCTTGCGCGCGACGCGGCGATCGGAGTGGGCGCGTTCCAGGTGCTCGCCAACGGCGCCCTGCTGGTGCGTGGCCTGAGGCGCATCCCCGCCGAGCTCGCTCGCGAAGGCGCCAGCGCGCGCATCGCCAACCTCCTCCGCACCTCGTGGATCTACGGCGTGCTCGCGAATCTCTGCGTCAGCGGCGTCCTGCTGCTCGTCGCGCCCGCGTTGGGGCGGGGCGACGCTCTCGCACAGCTCCTCGGCCTCGCGATCGCCGCCTACTACCTCGTGCTGGGCATCGCCGCATTCTCGTTCGCGCCCGGCCGCCAGAGGGGACTGCTCGTCTTCAGCCTGCTCGGCGCCGTCCTGGGCGCGACCGTGCTTCTCTCGAAAGCGAGGCTCTGACCGACGATCATGAGATACCCCTTCCTGGCCCTCCTGTTGATCCTGTCCGCCGCGCCTCCGGCATCACCGGCGGAGGCGCCCCGCACCCTCCTCGCGGTCTTCGCTCATCCCGACGACGAGACGCTGGTGGCACCGTTGCTCGCCGCCTACGCGCGTCGTGGCATCCGCGTCCAGCTCGCCATCGTCACCGATGGGGAGAAGGGCACCCAGGCGCATGCCGCCATCCCGGCCGGGCCGGAGCTGGCCAAGGTGCGCGCGGAGGAAGCCCGGTGCTCGTGCCGTGCGCTGGGCATCGAGCCTCCGATCCTCCTCGGCTTCAAGGACGGCGAGCTCGGGAAGCAGAGCCGTCCACCATGGGTGCCGCTGGCCGAGGTCCAGGCCGAGCTGGCGAAGCTGCTGGCCCGAGCCAGGCCCGACGCCGTCATCACGTTCGGTCCGGAAGGCGCCTACGGGCATCCCGACCATCGTCTCGTGGGCGCGGTGGTCACCCAGCTCGTCCAGGCCGGCGCCGACGGAGCGCCCGCCCGCCTCTTCTATCCCGGCCTTCCGAAGGACCGTCTTCCTCCGCGCGAGGGCGGCATTCCCTGGTCCCCCACCGAGCCCCGCTTCCTGACCGTGCGGGTGCCGTTCGAAGCCGCAGACCTCGCGGCCAGCCGTGCGGCTCTGGCCTGCCACAAGAGCCAGTTCCGCGCGGAGGAGATGGGGCCCCTGACGCAGTTCATGGCCCAGGTCCTGGGCGGGCGCGTCTACCTCCGCCCCTGGTTCGGAGCGGCCCAGGCGGACGATGTCTTCTGATCTGAGCCGATACCTCTACCTCGCGGGCGCCCTGCCCTTCCTCGTCCTCGGGACCGCCCATGCGCTCGCGACTCCGCGCGCCCCCGCGGATGCGAAGGGACTCTCGCCTTTCGATCCCCAGCTCGCAGAGGCCATGACGCGATCGACGCTGCGGCTGACACGCCGAACCGACATGTGGCGGGCCTGGGTCGGCTTCAACCTGAGCCACAGCCTCGGCGTGCTGGTCTTCGCCGCTTCCGTGACCCTTACCGGCCGCAGCCGCTCCACGTTCGACGCCCAGGCTCATCTCTTTCTGCCCTTCGCGGTGGTCGTTGCCGCCGTCTATCTCCGGCTGGCGCAGAGGTATTGGTTTCGCACTCCCCTCCTCGGATGTGCGCTCTCGCTCGTCCTCTTCCTCGCGGCCTGGATCATCCGCCTCATGGGGCCCTCGTCATGACCGGCACCGGCCGCGACACCGACGGCCTCATGATCCTCGTCGCCGGTCCCTACCGCTCGGGCACCGGCGACGATCCGGCCCGCATGGCGGCCAACGTGCGCGCGATGGAAGCGTTTGCGCTTCCCCT
>DASTLK010000700.1:0-11926 GCA_035715025.1 Vicinamibacteria bacterium | reverse complement strand
CTGGCCCGTCTCGTCCCTCACGACGTGCATGGTCACCTCCGCCCAGAACGGCGTGCCGTCCCGCTGCTGAAGGCGAACCTCGATCCGCTCGCCATATCCGATCGGCGCGTACGTCGCGAGGATACGGCCCCGGTCCTGGGGATCGACGTAGAAGGCCGTGGTGTTGCAGTTCAGGACTTCCTCGACGTCGGCGCAGCCGAGGATGCGGGCCAGCGCCTGATTGGCCACGGTGATCGTTCCGTCGGGGCGAGTCTTAACGATGCCGATGGGCGAGAAGTCGATGATGTCGCGATACTTCTTTTCCGAGGCGTGGGCCGCCTCGTAGCGTCGCTCGAGGAGATCGACCATGGCCTCGATGGAGAAGCGGAGACTGGTCAGCTCCTTCGCCGCGCCCTTCGAGAGCGAAATCGCCGGGACGGGCGCGCCGTCATTGGCGCTCACCGCGGTGGCGAAGCGCTCGATGTCCGTGAGCGGCTTGAGCACCGCGCGCCGCAGGAGGAGATACAACAAGAGAACGAGAAGCACGTCGACGGCGACGATGCTGGCCACGATCGTCCGGAAGATCCCGCGGAGGTCGTCGTGGAGGAAGCGCGGCGTCGCGTAGATCTTGAAGGACCCGACCTTCTCTCCCGAGAACGTGACGTCCCGCTCCTCCTCGAGGAGGGCCTCGGTCGAGAAGCCGCCGCCGGCCGCCACCAGACGCCACTGGCCGTCCCGGGCCCAGGTATGGGTCTTGGCCGCCGCCTCCAGGCTCACCCCGAACACGGAGCGGTCGGCCTCCTCCGCGGCCAGGACGCGGTCGATCTGCGCGCGATCGATGTTCCACACCGGCAGGGCCAGGCCGACCGCGAGCTGGTCGGCCTCGGTGATCAGGTCGCGCCTCAGCACATCCCAGCCGTGCGCCCGGTAGGACGCGTAGTTCGCCGCGCCCACGGCGGCCATCAGCAGGGTGACCACGGTGACGAGCGCGGTCACGACGACGGCGGCGACCGAATTGCGGCGGACGTTCATGCGGGCTCGCGGGCGCTCAGCGGTAGGTCCTCGGGTCGAACCAAAGCCGCGTGTCGGCCAGGGGCGTCTCCGGGCCGAGGAAGGGGTTGTCGATCCGGTACACGGTGCGGGTCTTGAGATGGAGGCGCTCGATCTTCGATCTCTGGAACCGATCGAAGATCTCGTCGTAGCTGCCGTCGGCCAGCATGATCCGCATCCCGGCTTCGGTCCGCTCGGCCAGGCGGCGTCCCTCCACGGTCTTGGCGAACCAGAAATACATGGGCAGGGGATAGTACAGGATCAGGCTGTCTTCGATGCGCAGGTCGCGCATCTCGGGCTTGCGCTGCTCGTACTCCTCGAGGATCTCCACCGCCGCGCGCAGGAAGACGTCGAACCGGTGGTTCACGAGCATCTCGAAGAGCCCGTCGTAGCTGGACCCCGTCACGACCCGGAAGCCGTTCGAGCGCAGGATCTCCACGTCGATCCAGCCCAGCCCCAGTCCGTACGTGAACTTCTTGAGATCGTCCAGCCCGCGCACGGCGTCGAAGCGGGCCTGCTCCCCGGCGCGGGTGAGGAAGATGCCGTAGCCGCCGAGGTTGCGATCGACCGGAATGCGCACGGGAAGGAGCTCCCGCTCGAAGTCGGGGGTGGTGCCGAGGTACATCACGGTGAGGTTCGGGGTCGCGTTCCGGAGCTCGTACGCCTGCCGGCGCTCGGTCATGACTTCGGAGGCCACCATGCGGTAGGGACCCCATTTCGCCTTCGTTTTCTCGAGCGCCGCCCGCAGCACCTCCCACTGGTAGGCGTAGCGGACGTCGCGCGCGGATTCCGGCGGGTGATGAATGTAGGTCATCACCTCTTCGGGCGGGGGGGCGTGAGTGGAGGCGGCCCCGGGCGCCGCGAGCGCGGCGCAGGCGACCACCGCGGTGGCGATCGCCCCTGCACGTTCGTGCACCAGCCCTCCGGACGCGCGGCCGGAGGACCGGGTGGGCCGGCGTCGCGGCAGGAGTATACCGCTGCCCTGCACGGGGCGCTCATTACGCTTCGCCGGCGGCCACGCCGATAATTGAGCGGAAGGAGCGAGCCATCGTCGGCGAGACCGCCTCCCACTATCGGGTCCTGCAGCGCCTCGGCGGCGGGGGCATGGGCGAGGTCTACCTGGCCGAGGACCTCCGGCTCCACCGGCAGGTGGCGCTCAAGATGCTCCGCGGCGGCGGTGACGACGGCGCGCGGCATCGCCTGCTGCGCGAGGCGCGCGTGGCCTCCGCCCTGAACCATCCCAACATCGCCGTCATCTACGAGATCGACGAGATGGACGGGGAGGACGGCCCGCGCAGCTTCATCGCCATGGAGTACGTGCCCGGGCAGACCCTGTCCGAGTTCGTGCGCGCGCACCCGCCCGACGTGCCGGAGGCCGTGGCTTTGATCCGGCAGGTCGCGGAGGCGCTGGCGGAGGCCCACGACCGCGGCGTCGTCCATCGCGACGTCAAGTCCTCGAACGTGATGGTCACGGAGACCCGCCGCGTGAAGGTCCTGGACTTCGGGCTGGCCCAGTACTCGCCGCGCACCGACGACACCGCGAGCACCTGGAGCCGGGCCCCGCAGGAAGCGGCGGGCCGCGGCCTGATCGGCACCGTGGCCTACATGTCGCCGGAGCAGGCCCTCGGGCGCGAGCTCGACGGGCGCACGGACATCTTCTCGCTGGGCGTCGTCTTCTACGAGCTGGTCACGGGCGCCCTCCCCTTCCCCGGCGACAACGCGGTGCAGGTGATCGACGGCATCCTCCACCGCGAGCCCCCCGCCGCCGTGCCCCGCGTGGGCAGCGGGGGAGCGGAGCTGCAGCGCATCCTGCGGCGCATGCTGGCCAAGGACCGCGAGCAGCGGTACCAGTCGCTGCGCGAGCTCGGCCGCGACCTCGACGCGATCGGAGGTGAAGCGTCCCGCGTGGGTCTGGCGCCCGCGGCGCCGGTGGTGGCGGTCATGAGCCTCACCAACATCACCGGCAGCCCGGAGGACGACTGGCTGGGCACGGGCATCGCGGAGACGGTCACCGCCGACCTCAAGTGCGTGGAGGGCCTGACCGTGGTCGGGCGCGAGCGCGTGTGGGAGGCGGTGCGCAAGATGGGGTCGACGGGCGCGCCGGACGACGAGGCCCAGGCCACGCGCGCGGCGCGCGAGCTGGGCGCGCGCTGGGTCGTCACCGGCGGCTACCAGCGCCTGGGCGACGTCGTCCGCGTCACCGCGCGCGTCACGGAGGTCGAGACGGGCACGGTCGTGCACACGGCGAAGGTGGACGGCGGCATCGGCCAGATCTTCGACCTCCAGGACCGGCTCGTGAGCGAGCTCTCCTCAGGGCTGCGCCTCCGCCTCACCCCGCGCTCGCGCGGCGCGGAGGAGACGCACGTCGTGGAGGCCTACGAGGCCTTCGCGAAGGGCATGCTCAACCTGCGCATCGAGAGCTACGAGGCCCTCGACCGGGCCGTCCTCTTCTTCGAGCGCGCGGTCGCCCTGGACCCCGGCTACGCGCGCGCCCATCTCCAGCTCGGTTCGACCTGGGACGTCAAGGCCGCATATCTCACCACGCCGGAGCTCCACGAGCGCGCGATCGAGTCGTTCCGGCGCGCGATCGAGCTCGCCCCCGACCTCGTCGTGGCCTGGAAGGAGCTCGGCTCCGCCCTCACCTCGCTGGGGCGCGAGGAGGAGGGCATCGAGGCCGTGCAGCGGGCGCTGGCCCTGGATCCCGCGGACGCGCCCTCCCATGGCGCGCTGGCCCGCGCGTTCTTCATCGGGCGCGCCGATTTCGACCGTGCGGCGTCCGAATACGAGACCGTCCTTCGTCTCAATCCACAGGCGGGCTGGTCCGCGCTCCAGCTCTCGCACTGCGCGGCCCTCCGGCGCGACTTCGCCCGCGGCGAGGCGGCCGCCCGTCAGGCCGCCGCCCTGCAGGAGAAGATGCAGTCGGGCCGCGACGGGGTCGTCATCGTGGGGTCGTACATGCGCCTCGGCCACCTGGCCGCGCTCCAGGGCCGCCATCGGGAAGCCCTGGAGCACCTCGAGCGAGAGCGCCGGTTCATCGAGCAGGGAAACCATGCCCTGCGCACCCGCACGACGATCGAGCTCCACCAGCGCATCGGCTCCGCGCATCTGCACCTGGGCGAGCACGAAGAGGCGCGCACGGCCTTCCAGGTCGCCCTTTCCATGTTCGAGGAGCGGCTGCGCCTGGGCGCCGACGATCCGTACACGCGCTTCTACGTGGCGGGCATCCACGCCCTGCGCGGCGAGCCCGAGCAGGCGCTGAGCAGCCTGGGGCGCGCCGTGCGCATGCGGCGGCGGTTCAACGTCGCCCGCGCCCGCATCGAGCCGGAATTCGCCTCGCTGAGGGACGACCCGCGGTTCAAGGAGCTGGTGGGAAGCGAATAATCGATCGGCCTGGGTTAGCGGATAGAGGTTGGGCCAGGTCGGTCTGTCATCAGGAACGGACTTGCAAGGAATCGAACAGCGCGCTACAGTCATAACTGAACCGCGGTTCATTTAAGGAGACTGGAAATGGGCGCCACCTCTCCCGAGACATCGGAACGCGAATCCCTCAAGGTCGCCGAAGCGTCGCGCCAGCAGGAATGGCACCAGCCCAGCTTCATGCGCGAGCTGTTCCTGGGCAATTTCCGCCTGGACCTCGTCCATCCCTACCCGCTCCCGGGCGCCGAGCGGCCGGAGTTCACCGCCTTCTACGACGAGATGAAGCGCTTCCTGCGCGAGGACGTGGACTCCGTGGAGATCGACGCCACCGGCGAGTACCCGGAGCCGGTGATCGAGACCCTCCGCCGCATGGGCGCCTTCGGCATGAAGATCCCCAAGGAGTACGGCGGGCTCGGGTTCACGAACGGCGAGTACCAGAAGGTCATGCAGCTCCTGGGGTCGGTCGACGGGAACATCGTGGCCCTGCTCTCCGCGCACCAGTCCATCGGCGTGCCGCAGCCCCTGAAGCTGTTCGGCAGCCCCGAGCTCAAGAAGAAGTACCTCCCCCGCTGCGCGCGCGGCGAGATCTCGGCCTTCGCGCTCACGGAGCCGAACGTCGGGTCCGATCCCGCCCGCCTCGCGACCACGGCCGAGAAGAGCGCGGACGGCACCGCCTACGTCCTCAACGGGACCAAGCTCTGGTGCACGAACGGGACGATCGCGAAGCTGCTGGTGGTGATGGCGGTCGATCCCAGGACGCGGAAGATCTCGGCCTTCGTGGTGGAGACGGCCTGGGCGGGCGTGAAGGTCGAGCACCGCTCGCACTTCATGGGGCTGCGCGCGCTGGCGAACGGAGTCATCAGCTTCAAGGACGTCGTGGTGCCCGTGGAGAACCTGATCGGGCAGGAGGGCCGCGGCCTCAAGATCGCTCTCACCACGCTCAACGACGGCCGGCTCTCCATCCCGAACGGCTCGGTGGGGACGGCCAAGCTGTGCCTCGAGATCTGCCGTACGTGGGCGAAGGAGCGCGTGCAGTGGGGCAAGCCTGTCGGCAAGCACGAGGCCATCGCGCACAAGATCTCGTCCATGGCCGCGCACACGTTCGCGATGGAGGCCATCGCCGCCCTCGCCACCGAGATGGCGGACCGCGGCGGGTACGACATCCGCCTGGAGGCGGCGGCGGCCAAGGAGTGGAACACGGACCGCACGTGGGAGATCGTGGACGACACGATGCAGATTCGCGGCGGGCGCGGCTACGAGACCGAGAAGAGCCTGAAGGAGCGCGGCGAGCAGCCCATCGGAGTCGAGCGCATCATGCGCGATTACCGCATCAACAAGATCTTCGAGGGCTCCTCCGAGATCATGCACCTCTTCATGGCCCGCGAGATGGTGGACAAGCACCTCCAGGTCGCGGGAGCCATGATCGACCCCGACAAGCCGATGTCGGCCAAGCTGGCCGCCCTCCCGAAGATGGGCGCGTTCTACGCCGGCTGGTACCCGACGCGATGGCTGGGCTGGGGACGCTGGCCGCGATACTCGGAGTTCGGTGCCCTGGCCACCCATCTGCGTTTCGTGGAGCGGAGCGCCCGCAAGCTCGCCCGCGCCAGCTTCCACGGGATGCTCCGCTACCAGGCCAGGCTGCAGAACAAGCAGGCGTTCCTGTTCCGCCTGGTGGACGTGGCCAACGAGCTGTTCGCGATGTCGGCGACGATCGCGCGCGCGCGCGCGCTGGCCGAGAAGCAGCGGCCGGAGGCGGCGGAGGCGCGGCACCTGGGCGACCTCTTCTGCCGCATCTCCCGCCGGCGTGTGCAGCGCCTCTTCGACGCGCTGTGGGACAACGACGACGTGCCGCTCTATCGTGCGGGCGTGGACGTCCTGGACGGACGCCACGAGTGGCTGGAGAAGGGGATCCTGGGATTGGGTACGCCGGAGGCTCCGCGCGGTCGCGAGGCTGCGGAAGCGGAGCCGAAGAAGGTCGCGGTCGGCGTCTCCTGATCCGACCGACTGCCCGTCAGCCCCTGAACACCTCGCGCCGCACCATGGCGCGGCGGAGCGAGGGCGCGTACCCGAAGTTCTCGAAGCCCATCTCCGCGAGATCGGCTCCGGCGCGCCCGCAATCCGCGCAGCGGAAGCCGCCCACGAACTGGCGCTCGGGAGTGTGATACCCCCGGAACAGGCAGCTCAGCCAGGCCAGCATGTTGTGCCTCATGGAAATCGCATACGTGGCGGGAGGGCGCCACGGGCGTGACGGATATCACGAACGACGCGGGCTCAGTGCGCCCGGCGTTCCTCGTTCCGCCGCTCGGGAGAGTCCGGGCGCGGAGACCCGCGACGCTGTGTGAGCCGGCGCAGGAAGGTCCGCGCGCGGTGGAAGGCGATGGCCAGCACTCCGGACAGGGCCAGCCAGGCGAGGCCCACGGCCAAGGCGAGCCCGACGACGATGGCGGCCAGTGCGACGATCATGGTCCCGTCCTCAGGCCAAGTATGGCCCGCTCCCGGGCGAACAGGTGAGATTCACATCCGGAACAGGTAACTGACCTTCAGGAAGAAGCCGTCGCGGTCGCGCCGCAGCGCTCGGAACCGCAAACCCTCCGGCTCGGTCAGCGTGCTGCCGTAGCCGGCGAACACCACCGTGCCCGGGGTGGGCTGGTAGGAGAAGAGCCAGTCCACGCGGAATCGGTTGCGCTCGGACCGCACCGCGGGCACGTAGGTCCCGGTGGCGGGGTCGCGAATCACGATGGGGAACTCGGTCCGGCCGTCGTCGCGCAGCGCGTCCTGCCGATTCGCGTCGTACTCCCCCACCACGCGGAAGAAGATCGCGCGCGAGAGCTGGTACTCGACCTTGAGGCGGGGAATGCGGCGGATGCCCACCGTCGTCCCGTCCGTGCGGCGGTCGAAGGACTGGAGCTGGTACTGCGCGCCGACGCGGAGCTGGTCCGTGGGGCGCCAGTCGGCGGTCAGGGTCAGGTACTTGATGTCCGCGGGCGACCATTCGAAGAAGTTCTCGTCGCGGCCCCAGATGTAGAAGAGGCTGCCCGAGAACCGCGAGTACTCGGGTGTGCTCAGGGTGACGACGTAGTCGAGGTTGTCGAGGTGCGGAGTGCCGGTGAAGGGCACGATCTCGGTCCCCGCGGGCGTGGACCGGGCCAGCGCGTAGCCCTGGTAGAGCTCGGGGTCGAAGGCGAAGCTCTCGATCAGGACGGAGGCGCCCGCCTTCCATCCCCCGCGCAGGGTCAGGTTGTTGTTGAAGTGCAGCTTCCTCTCGAGCGTGGGGCCGGCGGCGAAATCGTGGTAGCGCCAGATGCCGTCCAGCACGACGTCGGAGGAGAGGCTTTCCCAGAAACCCTTCGGGGGCCCGAACAGCGTCACCCGATGATCGAGGTTCGCGTGGGCGATCCCCCCGCGGCTGATGAAGCCGCTGTTTGCGCGGAAGTCGGGATGCAGCCCGGTGAGGGCGTGGCGGAACCCGAAGCGCCGGCCGTTGCGCACGAGCACCGCCTGCCACAGGGGCGCCGTGCGCACGTCCGTCTCGCGCGTGCGGCTGAGCGCCCCCTGCACGTCGAGGGCATAGAGCGAGGCGAAGGCCAGATGCGCGTCCACCTCCGCCATCCGGTTGCTGGCCGCCCCGTCGATGCGGTCGGTATAGACGAGGCCCACGCGCGAGTGCGACCCCATGTCGCGCTGCAGGCGCACGATGTTGAAGAAGGGGTGATCGCGACCGGTGGCCGACGTCTCTTCCCCGTCCACGGCCAGGAGGGCGGCCAGGCGCGTGCCCGCGACCTTGCCCGTGAGCTTGGCCGCCGCCACCGGCGCCGCCACCCGCCGCGTATAGATGAGGTTGTTGGGCGTGGTGAACTGCTCGATGCCTTCCAGGAAGAACGGCCGTTTCTCGGGGAAGAAGAGCGCCGTGCGCGGGTCGAACGTGAACTGGCTGGCATCGGCCTCGACTTGCGAGAAGTCCGGGTTCACCGTCCCGTTGAGCGTGAGGTTGGAGGTCACGCCCCAGCGCACGTTGCCGCCCACCTCGGGCCGGCTCGTGTCGTAGCCCCAGCCGGACGCCGCGGGGGCGCCGTCCGTCTTCGCGGTCACGACGGGATTGAGGTCCAGGATGAGGCCCGGACGCAGGTCGGAGATGCCGGCGAGCGTTCCCGCCTGGGCGAGGAACGACGTCCCCGCACGGCGGGCCGGGGTCCAGCTGTCCTCGTGGCCGGTGCTCTGAACGCGCCGGATCACGTTGAGGCCCCAGTCCTGCCGCTGGGCCGCCTGGTAGCGGAGGCTCTTGAACGGGATGCGCACTTCGACCTCGTATCCCTCCGGGGTCAGCCGGCCCTTGGAGTCGAAGACGAAGTCGGGGCTGAGATCGGGCTGCTCGCGCCCGGTGGAGAGACCGGAGAACCCGCCGCTCTGGGTCCGCGTGCCTTCCACCAGCGCCCCGTCCGCCTGGACGCCGAGCGGGTTGACGATGAAGACCGTCGCCTGCCGTCCGTCGTGGAAGGTGTCGAGGAAGATCTCCACCGCGTCCTCCGCGTCGAGGCGGTCGCGGTTGGCCAGGCTGGCGCGGACCGTCCCCGCTTCGGCGTGGGCGCGGATGCCGAAATAGATGGCGGAGGGCGAGTACCACACGAGCACCTCGGTCGCGCTCTCCGCGGGCCGTCCGTCGACGGGCGCGTACTGGGAGAACCCGACGAGGCGCGCCGCTCTCTCCCAGGCCGCCTCGCTGAGGATCCCGTCGACCTTCACTTGTTCCTCGATCCGCGGGATCTCCACGCGGACTTGGCTCTCCCGCCCGCTGTACGAAGGTGGAGCCTCAGCGGCGGCGGGGGCCACGAGGCTGAGGAGGAGAGGCAGGATCATGGGCGAAGGGGACAGTGTAAGGTAGCAGCTCCATGCGCCCGAGGCCCGCGCTCGTCGTCCTCGCCTTGATCGTCGGCGCCTGCCGGAGCCAACGGGATCCGGTCCTGGGCCTGCTCGAAGCGCTGCGTGTGGGCGCCGAAGGCCGCGACGCGCAGGCGATTGCCGACCGCCTGACCGACGACTTCAAGGGCAGGGGGAGCGTGGACAAGGCGGAGGCCACGGCCACCTTGCGCCGCTACTTTGCCGCCTACGAGAGCGTTCACCTCGCCGTCTACGACGTGACCGTCACCCGGCGGACGGACGCGGAGGCGGACCTGGGCTTTCGCGCCGAGTTCAACGGAGCGGCACGGCACATCGGCGGGCTCGACGGGTTCCTGCCCCCGTCCGCGGTCTTTCGCTTCGATCTCCGGCTCACGCGCCGTGGGGCGGATTGGAAGGTGGCGGGGGCGGACTGGCGGCCGGTCGAGCCGATCGCCTACTTGTCGGCGGGCACGAACTTGAGGGCCGCCGAGTTCATGCAGTAACGAAGCCCCGTCGGCTTCGGCCCGTCGTCGAAGACGTGACCGAGGTGGCCTCCACAGCGCGAGCAGACGATCTCGGTTCTCCGCGAGAAGAACGAGTTGTCGGCGTGCTCTTCGACCGCCTTCTTCGAGATCGGCTCCCAGAAGCTCGGCCAGCCCGTCCCGGACTCGAACTTGGTTTCGGAGCTGAAGAGCGCCTGGCCGCAGCCGGCGCAGACGTAGGTGCCCTTGGCGTGGTTGTTCCAGGTGTCGCCGGTGAAGGCCCGCTCGGTGCCCTTCTCCCGAAGCACCTTGTACTGCATGGGAGTCAGTATCTGCTTCCATTCGGAGTCGGGAAGGGCCTTCCATTCCGCATCCGACCTGACCGTGCTGCTCATGTTCCCTTTCACTCCCCCGCCGTCCTTCGCCCCCGCGCGCTCGGAAGCGGCCACCCGGCAGGCCAGCCCCGCGCCCAGCGAGGCGAGGCCGATGAGGGCGTCGCGACGTGTCTGCATGGAGCAATTTTACCATGCCGTCGTTTCCACCTACGATCGATGGGTGACACGCACGGTGCGCCAGAAGTATCCCTGGTGGGTCGTCACCTTCGCCATCCTGGGTTTCCTCTCCGTTTGTACGATCCTGATCACGCTCTTCTCCGGGGTGGGACGCCGGCCGCCCGCCATCCGCATCAGCGCCGCCCCGCCCGTGCGGTCTCCCGAGTTCCTGGCCGCGGTCGCCGGGACGGCGGGCTCGCCCGTGCGCGCGGGCGGCACCGTCCAGCTCCTCAACAACGGTGTGGCCTTCTTTCCGGCGCTGGTGAAGGACCTCCGCGCCGCGCGGCACACGATCCATTTCTCCGTCTACATCTGGGAGCCTGGCGAAGCGAGCGATCAGGTGTTCGCCGCCCTAATCGATCGCGCGCGGGCGGGAGTGAAAGTGCGCGTGCTCCTCGATGGCCTCGGCGGGATGAAAGCGCCCGACAAGGACGTGGACGCGCTCAAGGCCGCGGGCGGGAAGGTCGAGACGTTTCGCGCGCCCCGCTTCGGCAAGCTGACCCGGTTCTACAAGCGCGATCATCGCCGGTCGATCGTGATGGACGGTCGCGTCGCCTACACGGGCGGAATGGCGGTCGCCGATAAGTGGGCCGGCAACGCCGACACCGAAGCGCACTGGCGCGACACCATGGTGCGCGTCACGGGTCCGCTCGCGGCCACGGTGCAGTCGGCGTTCGTGGCCCCCTGGGCGCAGACCTCCGGCGAGCTCCTCTCGGGACCCGAGATATTCCCGCCCGATGTCGCCGGCGCCGCCGACGCCGCTCCGCAGCAGGGGGCCGAGCCCGTGACCCTCCATACCGGCCTGGCCAGCGCACCCTCCAGCGAAGACCATCCGCTACGCCTGTTCTTCATCCAGTCGTTCGTCTCGGCGCAGCGGAAGCTCTACATCACGACGCCGTATTTCGTGCCGGACGCGGCCACCCGCAAGGTCGTGGCCGATCGGGCGCGGGCCGGCGCGGACGTGCGCATCCTCCTCCCCGACGAGCACACCGACGCCCTACCCATCCGCCTCGCCAGCCACGCCTACTTCGAGGAGCTGCTGGCCGCGGGGGTGAAGGTCTACGAGTACCAGCCGACGATGATGCACACGAAGGGAGTCGTCGTGGACGGGGCCTGGTCGGTCGTGGGCTCCGCCAACATGGACATCCGGTCGAAGGAGCTCAACAACGAGAACGTCCTCGGCATCCTCGACGAGGGGTTCGCGCGCGAGATGGAAGCGACGTTCCTCGAAGACCTGAAGAAGTCGCAGGAGATCCGCCTCGAGGAGTGGCGCCGTCGCGGGTGGTGGGAGAAGGCGAAGGAGCGGGTGGCGGTGTTGTTCGCGGAGCAGTATTGACGTGCCTTCCTAGCCCCGGTTCGCGATGGGCAGCCCGGTCAGAACGGAAAGGACGATGGCCACGGCACTGAGGAGCAGGCACAGGAGCGCGACGAGCGTATGCACGCCGCGCTCGGGCCGAAGGGGGTCGAGCCAGTAGGACGCGAGATATCCCCCTGCCAATCCGCCGAGATGCGCCCAGTTGTCGATGCGAGGCACCAGGAACCCGAAGACCAGGCCGGTGAGGATCCAGCGCG
>DASTLK010000699.1:0-6929 GCA_035715025.1 Vicinamibacteria bacterium | reverse complement strand
GACGCGCGCGGCATCCCCTCCGGCGAAGGCGGCCTTGCCCTGGGTGGTCACGCCGGCGCCGGGCTGGAGATCCGCTTCTCACGCGGCCTCTCCCTCAATCTCGACTACCGTCTCACGCGCGTGGACGGGAGCCACACCCTGTACGTGGCCAGCGCGGTCCTGGGGATGCACTGGTGACCTCGCGCCGCGCCGTCCTGGGGACGATGATCGCGGCCCCGCTGCTCACCCTGGCCACGCGCGGCGACGCGCGCGACTACGCCTCCGCGGGCGAGGTGCTGTCCGAGATCGACCGGCTGGAGGCCGAGCTCGACGCGAGGTTGTCCCGCCTGGCCGCCACGTTCCCCGCGGCCGCGTCCTTCGCCGTCAGCGTCCGCGCGGACCACGAGCGGCACCGCCGGACGCGCGCGGCCCTCCGAGGCCGGTTGCGCGTGACGGAGACCGCGCCTCTCCCGGTGCCGGCCGGCGGCGCCTCCGTGGACGCGCTGCGGCGGATCGCCCAGGACCTCGTCTACGCGCACGCCGAGGGCCTGCCCGCGCTGAGGGATGCGCAGGCCGTGGACACGCTGGCCCGGCACATGGTCGACGACGCGCGACACCTGGCCGTGCTCCAGATGTGGACGGAGACGGAGCCGGGAGGTGCTTGAGTCGCGCCGCGCGTTCATGCTGGCCACCGCCCGCGCCGCGGGCGTGGCCGGCCCGGCCCTGGGCCTGCTCGCGGGCACGGAAGCGCCCGCCCGCACGGAAGCGAACGATGTCGCCATCCTCTCCGCCGCCCTCCTGCTCGAGCATCATGCGATTGCGCTCTACGGCCACGGCCTGAGGCGCGCCCTGTTCCCGGCGGGCCTGCGCGCGTACGCGACGGAGTTCCGCGGCGACCACCAGGGCCACCGCGACACCCAGGTCGCGATCATGGAGGAGCGCGGAGCCGCCGCCCCCGCCGCGCGGGACGACTACGATTTCGGGCACGCGCCGGCCGGGGATGAGTTCGTCCGCCTCGCCCTCGAGATCGAGATCGCGGCCCAGCGCGCCTACACCGGCCTCATCAGCCGCATCCGGACCGAGGACTACCTGCTCTCCGCCGCCTTCATCCTCGTCGACGAGGTGCGCCACATGACGGTGTGGCAGCGTGTGCTGGGCCTGAAGATCTACTAGGGCCGTTAGAATCCTCGCAGGAGGCCTGGCGCATGGATCCAAGACAAGGCGAAGCGGCGGCCGCCGAGCTGCAGACGATGCGCGAGCAGGGCCTGCTTCGCGAGGAATGGCCGATCGTCGGACCCCAGGGGCCCGAGATCCACGTGGAAGGGCGCGCGGGAGCGGTCCTGAACTTCTGCGCGAACAACTACCTCGGGCTGTCCGG
This sequence comes from Vicinamibacteria bacterium, assembly GCA_035715025.1. Taxonomy (GTDB): domain Bacteria; phylum Acidobacteriota; class Vicinamibacteria; order Fen-336; family Fen-336; genus AA29. Next base: position 5,572 of record DASTLK010000699.1, on the reverse strand, counting down.
CCATCCGGAGCTGGTGGCGGCCGCCCACCGCACCCTGGACACGTGGGGCTACGGCATGTCGAGCGTGCGCTTCATCTGCGGCACGCAGCGCCTGCACCTCGAGCTCGAACGCAAGGTCGCGGAGTTCCTGGGGATGGACGACGCCATCCTGTATGCGGCCTGCTTCGACGCCAACGGGGGCGTGTTCGAGCCGCTCCTGGGCGCCGAAGACGCGATCCTCACCGATCGCCTCAACCACGCGTCCATCATCGACGGCGTCCGTCTCTGCAAGGCCACGCGCTTCGTCTACGAGCACGCCGACATGGCCGACCTCGAGAAAAAGCTGACGGAGGCCGCGTCGTCGCGCTTCCGCCTCATCGTGACGGACGGCGTCTTCTCGATGGACGGCGACGTCGCGCCCCTGGACCGGATCTGCGCGCTGGCCGATCGCCACCGGGCGCTGGTGATGGTGGACGACTCGCACGCCACCGGCTTCATGGGCCGCACCGGACGCGGCACGCCCGAGCACTGCGGCGTGACGGGGCGCGTGGACATCCTCACCACCACCTTCGGCAAGGCCCTGGGGGGCGCGATGGGCGGCGCCATCGCGGCGCGGAAGGAGACGATCGACCTCCTGCGCCAGCGCAGCCGGCCCTACCTCTTCTCCAACAGCCTGGCCCCGGTGGTGGCGGGGGCGACCCTGCGCGCGCTCGAGCTGCTCGCGCAGACGACCGAGCTGCGCGACCGGCTGGAGGCGAACACGCGCGTGTTTCGCGAGCGCATGACCGCCGCCGGGTTCGAGATCCGCCCCGGCGTCCACCCGATCGTGCCGATCATGTTCTCGCGCTTCACGCCCGACGACGCGCCGCTCGCCCAGCGGTTCGCGCGCGCGCTGCTCGAGGAGGGGATCTACGTGAAGGGCTTCTTCTTCCCCGTGGTGCCGCGCGGGCTCTCGCGCATCCGCGTCCAGGTCTCGGCCGCCCACACGCCCGCGCACATCGACCACGCGGTGGAGGCGTTCACGAAAGTCGGCCGCGCGCTGGGTGTCCTCTAGCCCGTCTCCGGCTCCGTCCGTTCCGCCGACCAAGCTTGCAATTCGCTTGGGATCGGCTTGGAGCGCGCTGAGGGCACCCGGGGCCGACGATCGGTAGTCTCTTTCTGCGGGCCGACACGCCCGCGGAAAGGAACGTCATGACCACCGCCGTCCTCACCCAGCCGCGCCGCGAGCTCAAGGGCCTCACCGCGGAGCCGGAGCGCCGCGCCCTGCTGTTCCTGGCCGCGAGGGTGCCCGCCGCCGTGGGTCCCGACCATCTGACCGCGCTCGGCCTCTTCGCCATGCTGGCGGCCGGTGCCGCCTACGCGCTCTCCGCCCGCTGGCCCCTCCTCCTTCTGGCCGTGAACGTCGCCCTCGTCCTCAACTGGCTCGGCGACAGCCTGGACGGGACACTGGCACGGTACCGGGAGCGCACACGGCCGCGCTACGGCTTCTATGTCGACCACATGGTGGACGCCCTGGGCGCGCTAGGCCTCCTCCTCGGACTGGCGGCATCAGGCTGGATGACGCCATGGCTGGCCGTGGCCCTGTTGCTGGCCTATCTGCTTCTCTCCGTCAACATCGCCCTGGCCGCCTGCAGCCGCGGGACGTTCAAGATCTCCTACGGGCCCTTCGGAGGGACGGAGCTGCGCATCCTGCTCGCCCTGGCCAACACCGCGGTCTGGCTCTGGCCGCAGGTCGTGGTCGGTGGGCGCGCGGTCATGGCGTTCGACGTCATGGGCGGATTCGCCCTCCTGGGTCTGGTGGCGGCCCTCGCGCGCTCGACCGTGCAGAACACGTGCGCGCTCTACGCGCTCGAGCGGCTCTGATGCGGCCGTGCGGTACAATTCCCGCTCCCTCCGGGCACACCTGTGCTGGAACTTGTCCGCGCGCTCGCGATCGCCTGGAAGAATCTCTCCGCCTATCCCCCCGGCCATCCGGCGCTCGTCGCCTCTCTCGGCCTCGCGCACCGGCGCCTTCAAGATCTGCTGGCGGCGAGCGGCGCCGTCACCTTCGGCATCTCGAGTGACGGCCTCGTCGCTGCGCAGGAGAAGCTGACCTCTTCGCACGCGCGCGACCTCGCGCGTGCGCTCTACCTGCGCGAGGTGGCCCTCTTGCGGCTCGAACCCGGCCTCCAGCCCGCCGAGCTCGAATCGCTGCTGCGCGTGATGAGCGGGAACGGCACGCGCGGGGGCCAGCGGCCGCTGGCCGAGGAGCTGGCCGCAAGCGGCGTCACGCACGTCCGTGTGGAATCGGTGGACTTCTCGCAGGTGCGCCTCACCGACGACGCGCGTCACGAGCCCGCGCCCCGGTCGCTGTGGGACGATCTGCTGCGCACCGTCCTGGCCGGCCAGGCCCTCTCGGTGGAGGGTCGCCGCCGCGTGGACTCGGGAGAAGCGGCCAGCGCCCACGGAATCGCCTCCGTGCTGGAGGAAGTGCTGGCCGCGCGAGGCGCGGCCACCGGCACCGCCGGCGCGGACGCGAGCGGAGCCCAACGCGCGGCGCTGGGCGCGCGCGTGGCCCAGGCGGCGGGCCGCCACTTCCTGGGCACGTCCGCGGAGCGGGTCCTGGCCGCCAACCAGGTTGCCGACCTCGTGCGCGCCCTGCCGCCCGACATGCGCGACATGATCATCGCGACCGCGATGAAGAGCCTTGCCAGCGACGAGACGGCGGCGGAAGCCCTGGCCGCCCTGGCCGGCGGCCTGACCCCCGACACGGTCCTGCAGGCCTTGCAGCGCATCAAGAACGAGGTCCCGCTCTCGAGCCACGCCCTGCGTCTCATGCACGCGCTCTCCGCGGCCGCTCCCTCGCCACGCCTGCGCCAGGTGCAACCGCCGGATCCGGCCCTGCTGGCGGAGCTGTCGGTCGTCTTCCGCGACGACGACATCGACCGCTACAACCCGGATGAGCACCAGTCGCTGCTCGAAGCCGCGTCCATCGAGGTGCCCGTGCTCGTCACGGCCCAGGAGATCCCGGAGCTGGGGGACCGGCTGGAGACGGTCACGGATGACGCGCTGGCCGAGCGGATGGCGCAGACGACGGTCGAGCTGTGCCTGCGCTTCGCGGGGCGAGAGGGCACCGAAACCCTGCTCGCCCGGATCGACGGCCTGTTCCGCAGCCTGCTGGCGGCGGGCCGACTCGAGCTGGCCACGACGGTGGCCGAGGACTTGAGGAGGATGTCCGACGAGGGCGCGGTCGGGACCGCGGCCTGCGCCCAGATCGACCAGACGCTGGCGCGGATGGCCACCTCGGAGTCCGTCACCGCCATGATGGACGCCTTCACGCGCGGCGGCTTCGCGTCCTCGGCGGTGGCGCGGCGCCTCCTGGACGCGCTCGGCAAGGCGGCGGCGCGGGGGTTCCTGCTGGCCCTGGCCGAGGAGAAGGACAAGTCTCGCCGGCGCCGCATCCTGGATCTGCTCGTCTCCCTCGGCCCCGTCATCGCCCCCCCGGCCATGGAGCTCCTGAAGGACGAGCGCTGGTACGTCGTGCGCAACATGATCGTGTTGCTCCACCGCGTGGGGGACCGCTCCGCGCTCACGGACATCCGGCTCGCCGCCGGCCACCACGACCTGCGCGTGCGGCTCGAGGCCATCAAGTGGCTCCTGGCCTACGATCCCGAGGTCCCGCGCGACCTCCTGGAGAAGGCCATCAACGATCCGGACCTGAAGCTCGCGGAGGCGGCCATCGTCCTCGCCGGCAGCTACGGGATCAAGGAGGCGACGGCCCCGCTCCTCGCGATCGTGAACGGGTTCGACGTGCTGGGGAAACGCCGGTCCCTGAGGATCAAGGCCCTGAAGGCTCTCGGCGACCTCGGCGACCCCGCCGTGCTGCCCCGGCTCGACCACTACTTCCGCAGCCCGCTGTTCACGATGGTCTCGCTCGAGGAGAGGCGCGCGGCCTTCCGCTCGCTGTCCCTGTACTCGCCCGAAGCGCGGCGTCCCTACGTGGAGCGCGGGCTCCGGACGCGCGATCCCGAGATTCGCCGGGTCTGCGAGCGACTGCACCGCGAGTCCCCAGCCGTCGAGCGCGAAGGAGACGCCTGATGCCCGCGGCCGGCACGGAAGAGCCCACTCGCGATCGGCAAGCCCTCGAACGCCTGATCGTCCACCTCGCGGCCGCCATCAACATCCGCGCCCTCTACACGAGCACCCACCCGCGCGTGGCCCAGGCCGTCCAGTCCATCCTCGACGACCTGACGGTGGCGCTGGCCGGCCGGGAGGCGGTCACGCTCTTCATCGTCGGCGACGACCTCATCGCGGACGATCGCCCATTGCGCCGGTCGGGCATCTCCCAGAAGGGTTTCGTGCAGGCCCTCCGGCGGAGGCGACTCGAGCGGCTGACGCTGGTGCGTGGCCTCGACGCCGCGCAATGCCTGCAGCTCGTCTCCGTCATGGCGGCGGGGGGCACGCCGGCCAGCACTCCGAACGTGATCGTGGGCGGCGTCGAGCTGAGGGTCGCGGACGGCGCTTCCGCCGGCGGCGAGGCGCGCGCCGTGGCGCTCTCGGGCGCGCAGGTCGCGGAGGGACAGGAGGCCTTCGCGCGTTTCCGGACCGACCGGAAGGCCAGCCTGCACAAGATGGAAGAGGTCGTCTGGAGTCTGATGGAGACCCTGGCCCGCGCCGCGCACGACGTCATCCCGCTCGCGCCGCTCAAGAGCCACGACGAGTACACGTTCGTCCATTCCATCAACGTGTCACTGCTGGTGCTGGCCCAGGCGCGCTCGTTCGGGATCCAGGGTCCCATGCTGCACGCGCTGGGGCTGGCCGCCCTGTGCCACGACGTCGGCAAGCTCAGCGTCCCCCTGGACGTGCTCAACCGGCCGGGAAAGCTCGAAGGCGCGGACTGGAAGATGATGCAGAGCCATGCGGAGGTGGGCGCCTGGCAGCTCGCCGCCGTCGACGAAGCGCCTCCCCTGTCGGTCGTGGTGGCCTACGAACACCATCTGCGCTTCGACGGCCAGCCCACCTATCCGATGCTGCGCCGCCCGCGCCGTCCGGCGCTGGCCTCGCAGCTCACGGCCCTGGCCGACACCTTCGACGCGGTCTCGACGCTGCGGCCGTATCAGGCGCCGCACGCGCGGCCGGCGGCACTGGAGATCCTGCGCAAGCGGGCGGGCACGTTCCTGGATCCGCTGCTGGTGGGGAACTTCCACCGGCTGGCGGGGGGAACGCCCGCGGGGCAGTAATCGAGATCGATCGACGAGGTCAGCATGGCACGCGTCGGGCCGCGACCGATCTGGCGAGAAAACTCAGGAGCCGCCCTGGATGCCCGTGTTGCGAGGACCAAAGACCAGCTCGGCCTCGTATTGATTGTGGCGCCGGCAGCGAAGCGAGATGTTCTCGGTGGTCGTCGGGCCTCCCAGCGCGTAGGGCCGGACGTGATGGAACTCCAGGAACGCGCGCTCGGTGCATCGGCGTCCATCCTTGCTAACGAAGGCGCATTGGCCTCCATCGCTGCGCCAGGCCGATCGTTTGATGTGGCTCGGCGTGTGACGCGAGGTGAGTCGGCCACTGGAGACCTGGCTATCCGCCCCGGGGCGGATGGCGCGAGGTGCGCGCG
>DASTLK010000698.1:0-1943 GCA_035715025.1 Vicinamibacteria bacterium | reverse complement strand
GCAGGCCTGATCCTGGGCGAGCGCCGCCGCGGGGTAGGCGAGTGCCATGGCCAGGACGAGCCGTTGAAGTCCGTTGTGCGTGCTCATGGCACCGAGGGTGCGCCGCGGGCCAGGGGCGGTCATCAAGAGCGTGTAAACGTCTGGTGATCTTCTCGCGCGCCCGCCGCGCCTTCCCGGTGCCTACAATCGAGGGATGGCGGGACGGAATCGGGCAGGCGGATGACCGGGACCCACGTGCTCGGCACTCCCTGGAAGCAGATCGACCGTCGTGCACGCTGGGACGCCGTGGTCGTGGGCTCGGGCCTGGGCGGCCTGACCACCGCCGCCCTGCTGGCGCGGCATGCGCGCAAGCGCGTGCTGGTCCTCGAGCGTCACTACACCGCGGGCGGGTTCACGCACGTGTTCCGCCGGCCAGGCTACGAGTGGGACGTCGGTGTCCACTACGTCGGCGACGTGACGGGGGAACGTGCGTTCACGCGCCGCCTGCTGGAACACGTCGGCGACGGGAGCCTCCAGTGGGCGCCCATGGACGACGTCTACGACCGCGTGATCGTGGGCGGCGACGCCTACGACTTCGTTGCCGGCCGCCACCGCTTCCGCGACGCGCTGGCCGCCCGTTTCCCCGGCGAGGAGTCGCGTCTCGACGCCTACCTCGCCGCCATCCACGCTGCCGTCCGCGGCAGCTGGACGTTCTTCGTGGAGAAGGGCCTGCCCGCACCGGCCTCGTGGCTGGCGGGCGGGCTCATGCGACGGCGCTTCCTGCGCCACGCTCGGCGCACGACCGCGGACGTCCTGCGCGAGATCGGCGCCAGCCCCCGACTCGGCGCCGTGCTCACGGGGCAGTGGGGCGACTACGGCCTGCCGCCGTCGGCGAGCAGCTTCGGCATGCATGCGCTCCTCGTGCGCCACTACCTCGGCGGCGCCGCCTACCCCGTGGGCGGGGCGGCCGCGATCGGGGCCTCGGTGGCGCCCGCCATCGTGGACGCTGGGGGCGCGATCGCCGTCGGCGCGGAGGTCGCGTCTGTCCTCGTGAAGGATGGCCGCGCGGTGGGCGTGCGCATGGCCGATGGCACCGAGATCGCGGCCCCCGTGGTGGTGAGCGACGCGGGCGTGCACACCACCGTTCGCCGTCTCCTGGCTCCGGACATCGCGAGGGAGAGCGGGCTGGCGGCGGCGGCCGACGCCCTTCCCGCGTCCACGGGCCACCTGTGCGCGTACGTCGGCCTGCGCCGCACGGCCGCGGAGCTGGGCCTGCCCAGGACGAACCTGTGGATGTATCCCGGGGACGACCACGATGCGAGCCTGGCCGCGTTCCGCGCCGATCCGGAGGGCGCGCCCTTGCCGCTCGTCTACATCTCGTTCCCCTCCGCCAAGGACCCCGCGTTCACCGCCCGTTTCCCGGTCCGGTCGACGATCGAGCTCTTCACGTTCGCGCCGTGGGACACCTTCGCGCGGTGGGAGGAGGGGCGCTGGCGCCGGCGCGGGTCCGAGTACGACGCGCTCAAGCAGCGCCTGGCCGCGCGCATGCTAGAGCTGCTGTACACGCAGCTGCCGCAGGTGAGGGACGCCGTCGACGTGGTCGAGGTCTCGACGCCGCTCTCCACGCGGCACTTCGCCAACTACGCGCAGGGCGAGATCTATGGCCTCGCCCACTCACCGGCGCGCTTCGAGGCGCGGTGGCTGCGACCGCGTATCCCCATTCGCGGGCTCTGGCTCACCGGCCAGGACGTGGTCACCTGCGGCGTGGCGGGGGCCCTGGCCGCCGGCTTCGCGACGGCGTCCGCGATCCTGGGCAGGTACCTGCTGGCGGGCAAGCGGCGCACGTGGAGTGGGTGCTGACGGCCCTCGTGGAGGGTCCTCGACGTCATTTGCCCCCTCCTCAGCGTCCCCGGGCCAACCGTAGGTCGCGATGAGGCAGGCACCGGCAACGCGCGTGAGCCGGC
>DASTLK010000697.1:0-2998 GCA_035715025.1 Vicinamibacteria bacterium | reverse complement strand
CGCGACAGATCTGCGCGGGGCTGGCCGCCGCGCACGAGCGCGGAGTCCTCCACCGTGACCTCAAGCCCTCGAACGTGATGATCGACGGGCGGGGCCGGGCGCGGCTGACGGACTTCGGCCTCGCCATCACGACCGGCGAGCCAAGCGGTGGCGTGATCGCGGGAACGCCCGCCTACATGGCGCCCGAGCAACGCGCGGGCGAGCCGGTGACCGTGCGCAGCGATCTCTACGCGCTGGGTCTCGTGCTCTTCGAGCTGTTCACCGGACGTCCGGCCTTCCGCGGACAGGCCGAGGGGGCGCGCGCGCACGTGGCCGCGCCGTCCTCCTTCGTCTCCGATCTGCACGGATCCATCGATCGCACCGTGCTGGGCTGTCTCGAGACCGAACCCGCGCTCCGCCCGCCGTCCGCGCTGGCCGTCGCCGCCTCCTTGCCGGGTGGTGATCCCCTGGCCGCGCTGGTGGCGGCGGGGGAGACACCGCCGCCGGAGATGGTCGCGGCGGCGGGCGAAAAGACGCGGGTGTCCTCCCGATTCGCCCTGGCCGCACTGGCGCTGGTCCTCATCGGCATGCCTCTCGCCGTCCATGCGATGGGGCCGCTCTTCCTGCTCGACGCGGTGCCGCTCGAGAAGCCTCCCGAAGTGCTGGCCGACCGCGCGAGCGAGCTTGCAATTCGCCTGGGAGCCCTGGCCCGCCCGGCGTGGCGCGGCTACGGGTTCCAGTATGCGGACGGCATCAAGACCGCGGATGCCGGCGAGACCCCGGGGCGCTCTCCCATCGTCTTCTGGTATCGGCAGGGCACGCGCCCGCTCGACCCGATCAACCCGCTGGGGACCGTCTCCCTGCTCGATCCGCCGCCCACCGAGCCCGGCATGGTGACGGTGATCGTCGACACGCGTGGGCGCCTCGTCTCGCTTCGGTCCGTGGCCACGCCCGCCCCGTCGGGGTCGAAACCTTCCTGGGACGACGTCCTCTCCGCCGCGGGCCTCGATCCGGCACGCATGCGGTCCGTGCCGCCCTCACGCCTGCCTCCGGTCGCCGCCGACGAGCGGCGCGCGTGGGAAGGCACCCACGGCGATCCGCCCGTGCCCGTGCACGTCGAGGGGGCCACCCTCGCCGGCGTGCCCGCCTGGGTGGAAGTGGGAAGCGGCGCCCTGGACGCGCCGGCGGCGCGGCCCGGCCTGTTCGGGTCCGTGTTCGCGCTGGCCTATTTCGTCGCGCTCGCGGGCGGCCTGCTGTTGGCGCGGCGCAACATTCGACTGGGCCGCGGCGATCGTCGCGGAGCCGGGCGCCTCGCGGCCACCGTCTTCCTTCTCCGTCTGGCCGCCTGGGTGCTGCAGGCCACACACACCATCTTCCTCCCGCGCGAGCAGGACCTGCTCATATACGCGCTCGCACGCGCTCTCTACGGCGCCGCCCTCGTCTGGGTGCTCTACGTGGCGATCGAGCCGACGGTCCGGCGCCACCGGCCGGGAGTCCTCATCTCGTGGAGCCGGGTGCTGAGCGGCCGTCTGTGGGATCCTCTCGTCGGCCGGGATCTGCTGGCAGGGAGCGCGGCCGCCATCACCATGGTGCTCCTGGTGCTGATCGGCCGCCGCGGCGGCGAGTGGCTCGGCGGTCCCCTGCGGCCCCTGCTCACGGCGGACCTCGACTTCCTGTTGGGAGCCCGGCGGCTGCTGGGTTGGGTCCTGCTCAGCTTCTCCATCGCCCTGATGGGCACGCTCTTCATCGCCGTCGCGTTCGTCGGCTTCCGGCTGCTGCTGCGGCGGACGTCGGCGGCGGTGGTGGCCTGCGTCGTCCTGCTGGTCGCGATGTGGGCGCCGCGTACCGGCTGGTCACGACCCGAAGACCTGCCCGTAGCCCTCGCCGTCTCCGGCGTCGTGATCTTCGTGCTGCTGCGATTCGGGTTCCTGGCCACCGTGGTCACGGCGTTCCTGGTGTCGGGAGGGCGGCCGCTCATTCCGTTCACGATGGACCTGGGCGCCTGGTACGGGCAGGCCACGCTGGTGTGGTTCGTCCTGACCTACGGCCTCGCCATCTTCGGGTTCGTGACCTTGCAGCAAGGCCGCGCCGACCTGCCCGCGCCGCACGAGGACTAGAGGAGCCACAGCCATGAAGCGAAGGGTCCTTGCCGTTTCGGTGTCCTTCCTTGGCGTGGTGCTTTCGCGGACGGCAGCGGACGTCGTGCGCGCGCAGGAACCCAGGCACGCCACGCTGACCATCCGCGCCGGCGAGCCCGGCCCCGTGATCAGCCGGCACCTCTACGGGCACTTTGCCGAGCACCTCGGCCGCTGCATCTATGACGGCTTGTGGGTCGGACCCAAGTCCACCATCCCGAACACGCGCGGCATTCGCAACGACGTCGTTCGAGCCCTCCGCAAGATCAAGACTCCCAACCTGCGCTGGCCGGGCGGCTGCTTCGCCGATCAATACCACTGGCAGGATGGGGTGGGCGCGGCGGAGAAGCGGCCCCGGCGCGTCAACATCCATTGGGGCGGGGTCGTGGAGGACAACAGCTTCGGCACCCACGAGTTCCTCGATTTCTGCGAACAGATCGGCGCGGATCCCTACGTGGCCACCAATGTCGGCAGCGGATCTCCGCAGGAGATGGCGGACTGGATCGAGTACATGACCTTCGGCGGGGACAGCGACCTGGCCAAGCGCCGGGAGGCCAATGGCCGCCCGCAGCCCTGGAAGGTTCCCTTCCTCGGCATCGGCAACGAGAACTGGGGTTGCGGCGGCCGCATGACGCCGGAGTACTACTCCGATCTCTACCGGCGTTTCAGCGTCTACGCGCGCGATTGGTCCGGCAATCGCCTGGAGCGCATCGCGGCGGGGCCAGGGGGGACGGACCTGCACTGGCTCGACGTGTTGGGGGAGCGTGTCAAGGGAGGTGTGCAGGGGATCTCGCTGCACTACTACACGCTGGGCAACACCTGGCAGGACAAGCTCCCCGCCACCGGTTTCCCGACGAAGGACTGGTATGCGGTGCTGCGGGACG
>DASTLK010000696.1:0-3859 GCA_035715025.1 Vicinamibacteria bacterium | reverse complement strand
CGCGCGCACCTTCTCCCGAGCGGACAGCACGTCCCAGCCCGGCGGCTGGCAGCCCTCGCGGAACCCGACCGCGATCGTGCCTTCCGCCCACTGCGCGACGAGGTCGACGGGAGTGCGGTAGTCGTCGGCGGTGTCGTAGAGCGCCACCACCGGCGACTCCAGGCCCTTGGCCTTGTGGATGGACAGGATGCGGATGGTGTCGGGATCGCCAGGACGCGTGGCGGGCAGGTCCGGCTCTTCGCGCGCGGTGCGGATCCGCTCCTGCAGGAGGCGGACGAACCCGCGCACGGTCAGGACGCCGAGATCCGACGCCTTGCGCGCGAGCACGACGACCTTCTCCAGGTTGGCGACCTGGGCCTCGCCCCGCCGTGTCCCCGTCAGCGCGGCCAGGATGCGCGTCTCGTCGTAGAGGCGCTCGATCAGGGCGGGGACGGAGAGCGAAGTGCGCAGGCGGTGCAAGGTGCCCAGGAGCGCGAGCGCCGGGCCCACCGTTTCCGCGCCCGGCGTGGGCGCGTCGGGGGCGGGGGCGCCGAGCCACAGCGCCCCGCCGGAGAGCGCGTAGGCCACGATGTCCCGGTCGCTCACGCCGCAGAAGGACGAGCGCAGGGCGGCGACGAGGGAGACGCGGTCGGAAGGGTCATCGAGCGCGCGCAGGACGGCCAGGACCTCGTGCACCTCCTGGCGATCGAAGAAGGACTTCCCGCCTTCGATGGTGAACCGCAGCCCCGCCGATTCCAGGGCCTCCTCCAGCGGGCGCATCTGCGTCAGCCGCCGGGCCAGGACCATGACGTCGCCGGCGCGGCTGGGCCGGTCCACGCCCGTGTGCGGATCGCGCACCTGGTGCGCGCCCGCCGCCACCTCGGCCAGGAAGGCCGCGAGCGCATGCGCTTCCGCGCGCAGCAGGTCCTCCCCCTCGGCGAAGGGCGCCTCGAAGCGCAGCGCGATGACGGAAGCATCCTCGCTGAGCCCCGGCGGCGGCGCGATTGCTTCGTATTCGGGCTGGCCCGCCTCGTCGGAGGGAGTGATCAGCACCGCGAACGCGCGGTTCACGAAGCGCAGGATGGCGGCGCGCGAGCGGAAGTTCTGGGTGAGGTGGAGGACAGCGTGGCCCGGACGCGCGGCCGCTTCCGCGGCGATGCGCCGAAAGAGCGCGACGTCCGCGCGCCGGAAGCGGTAGATCGACTGCTTCGCGTCGCCCACCACGACCAGCGCGCCCGCGTGCCCTCCGGTGAGGAGCTCCGCCACCTCGACCTGCAGCGGGTCCGTGTCCTGGAACTCGTCGATGATCACGACGCGGAAGCGCTCCTGGAAGTAGCGGCGCACCGCCTCGCTGTCGCGGAGGGCGTCGCGCGCCTTGACCAGGAGGTCGAGGAAGTCGAGGACCCCGCGCTCCTTCTTGCGCGCCTCGTAGCCCGCCACCACCTCCAGCACGGCATTGACCAGGCGCGCATGCAGGGCCGCACTGCTGGCCGCCTTCCACGCGGCCAGGGTCTGGCTGGTCCAGGCGGCGATGGCGCGCGCTTCCTCGAGCGTTTCCGGCGTGTCCCAGTGCGCCTTGTGGCCGAAGTGGCGGGGAACGACGGCCATCGTCCGCAGGTACGAGGCCAGGGCGTCGCCTTCCACTCGATCCGCCTTCGCCGCGAATTCCACCATCGCTCCCAGGCGGGCCCCGAGCGCGTCTCCGTCGCGGACATGCGTCAGCAGGGCACGGGCGCGCGCGGCTTGGGCCTGCAGGTCGCGCCGCCAGGCCGCGGGATCGACGGGGTTCTCCGCCACCAGCGGCTTGAGGTCGCGCTGGTCGACGAGGGTGCGGGCCAGGCCCCGCAGCGAAGAGCGCTCGCCCCAGCCGTCCGCCTCCAGCGGGATACCGGAGTCCACCGCCGCCATGAGGGTCGCGTCGCCGGCGACGAGGCGCCCCGTGAGCCATTCTTCCCAGGCCTCGGCGAAGAGGATGTCCATCTCCGCGTCGTCCGCGACGCGGAAGCCGGGAGGCACACCGCACTCCAGCGGCCGCTCGCCCAGGATGGCCGCGCAGAGCGCGTGGATCGTGGACACCTGGGCACGCTCGAGCACTTCCAGGGCCGCGTCCGCCCGCCGTCGCTCTTCCGCCGGCCGGTCCGCATCCGCCCGCGCTCGCTCCAGTCGCTCCCGCAGCCGAAGCTTCATCGTGGTGGCGGCGTTCTCGGTGAACGTGACCGCCGCGATCTCGTCGAGCCGGGCCGCGCCCGAGCGCACGATCTGCTCGATGCGGTCGACGAGGAGCGTGGTCTTGCCCGTGCCCGCCCCCGCTTCCAGGACGAAGCTCGTCCCGTGATCGCGCCGGGCGCGCTCGCGCGCGTCCTGGTCCACCGGAATGAACGTCACGTCACGTCCCGCATCCGCAGTACCTGCTGGATGCGCGGATCGCCGAGCTTGAGCTGCCGCCGGCGTTTGAGCAGGGGCGTGGGCCCGCACACTACCTTGAAGTCGCACCACTCGCAGGCCGTGGGCTCCTGCACGAAAATGCCCTTGCCGATCGCGTCCACCAGGCCGCGCAGGAGCGCGCGGAAGGAGTCGGAGCGCACCAGGGCCGGATCCAGGCCGACCTGGCGCCCGCCGTCCACGTAGTCGAGGAAGGCCTCCACCACCGGCGTCTCCGGAAAGATGCGGGCGGCGGCCAGGATGTAGAACGGGATCTGGAGCTGGCGGCCGCCGCGGAAGAGGCCGCCGTCGTCGCGCGGCGCGCGTCCGGTCTTGTAGTCGCGCAACACGAGCGTGCCGTCCGGGCGGCGGTCGATGCGGTCGATCTTCCCGGACACGCGCAGGGTCCGCCCGTCGCCGATGTCGATGGACAGCGGCTCCTGGAGGTGCGGCTCGCCGGGCGCGGCCTCGCGCGAGAGGCCGAAGCCCAGCTCGAAGTGGGCGGGCACGGCCTTGCCCCCGCTCTCCACCTCGCGGTGGAACCAGTCGCGCATCGTGGCCTGGAAGCGCGCGCGCTCCTTCGCCCAGAGGGCAGTGAAGCGCGGGGGACTCTTCTGCACGAGCGCATCCAGCTCCGCGTCCGCGAGCCCCTCCAGGCGCCGCCGGCCCTCCGGCGTGTCGCGCAGGGGGAGCTCGCCGCGATCGCGCTGCGCGCGCAGGAACTTCTCCGCGACTTCGTGGAAGAGGCTGCCTCGCTCGAGGGGGTCGAGGCGGCGGCGTTCCTCCGGCTCCTCCGCCGGCTCCAGGCGCAGCACGCACTCCAGGAGGTACTGGAAGCCGCAGCGGGCGAAGACGGCGAGGCGGCTGGCCGAGATGGGCCCGGGCGCGGTCACGGGATCGAGCTTGCGCGCGATCTCGGAGGCGAGCTCGGTGGTCACGCCGTCGCGCGGGGCGAACGCGATGAGGCCGTCGTAGGGCGTGAGCTGGCCCGACCAGCGGGCGCGCGCGCTCAGGTGCGACTGCTTGAAGAAGGCGGAGCCGGCGGAGATGGCCAGCGCTGCCTCGCGCCCACCCGTGCGGACGCGCCGCCGGTCCCGCTCCGAGCGGTCCAGGGTGAGATCGAGCGGCGTGTCGTCGAGGGCGTCCTCGCGCACGATCCGCGCGAGGTCCGCCGCCCCCAGCGACCGCCCCTCGCGCGCCGCGGCCGCGGCCACGAAGAAGAGCGACGGCATCCGCTCGCGGCCGGTGCGCGCGTCGGCGCGGGGATAGGAAAGGATGAGCCGCTCCGTGGCCTGCCCGATCGCGCGCTGGAACGCGCGCCGCTCGGCGAGCAGCCGGTCCTGCGCCGTCGGCAGCGCGATGGGCTCCTGGGCGGCCGCCGGCGGTTCCGGCGGTGGGGGCGGGGGATCGTCGTCGAAGAGGGAGAGCTGGCGGCGTGCGGGCGATCGCGGCGTGCGCA
>DASTLK010000695.1:0-3648 GCA_035715025.1 Vicinamibacteria bacterium | reverse complement strand
TCCGCGCCGAGGACGTGATCGTGGCGACCGAGCCCGTCCGTGGCCTCTCCGCGCGCAACGTCTACGAGGCCGTCGTGCGCGGCATCGAGCGCGGGCCGGGGGACGCGGCCGTCCGCTGCGTCGTCCGTCCAGAGCTTCCGGAATGGCTGGCCCGGCTCACCCCGGCCGCGGTGACCGAGCTGGGACTGTCTCCGGGATCGCGGGTCTGGCTGGCGGTGAAGAGCCATTCCGTCCGCGTGGCCTCCGCGCCGCCGGCGAGAGTGGTCCGGGCGGCCGACCTCGGGACGGCCCGCGCATGACGTACGCGCTCGATCACGTGTTCGTCTGCTGCGCGGAGGGCGCGCCCGAGGCCGAGCGGCTCGTTCGGCTCGGGCTCACCGAGGGCGCTCCCAACACGCATCCGGGTCAGGGCACGGCCTGCCGGCGATTCTTCTTCGAGAACGCGTACCTCGAGCTCATCTGGGTGACGGACGCGCCGGAGGCGCAGGCCGAACCGGCAGCTCGGGCGCGCCTGTGGCCGCGGTGGTCGCAGCGCGCCACGGATGCATCTCCGTTCGCGGTCATCGTTCGACCCGCAGGCGGCGACGAGCCCGACCCGCCCTTCGCGAGCTGGGCCTACCATCCGCCCTACCTTCCGCCCCACCTCGCGATCGACGTCGCGGAGGGGACGCCGCTGAGCGAGCCAGCCTTCTTCTACATCGCCTTCGCGCGCCCACCCGCGCTGATGCCGGCCCAGCCGCGGGGGCACGGTCTCGGCGTCCGCCGCATCACCGCCATCGAGGTCGGCATGCCGGGAGGCTCGGCGCCGTGCGCGGCAGCCCGCGCCGTCCAGGACGCGGGCCTCGTCACCTTCGTCCATGCCGCGCACCACGTGATGACGGTGGCCTTCGACGACGCGCGCGCCGGAGAGAGCGCCGATCTCCGTCCCGACCTGCCCCTCGTCCTCCGCTGGTAGGTATATTCGAAACAGCCCTCCTCCGGAGCCGCGACATGGCGAGACCATCGACGACGAGGCCTTGGACGTCCTCTTCCGCGAGGCCCGATCGCACAACGCCTGGCTGGACCGTCCCGTGCGCGACGAGACCCTGCGGCAGATCTGGGACCTGATGCAATGGGGACCGACGAGCGCGAACACGCCGTCGTCCTCGTGGCCACGAGGGAATCCCCGAGAGGATCCCGACACGCCCTACCGGCGCACGCTGCCGCTAGTGACCGAGCTCGCAGAGACGCTCGGCGTCGAGCGCCGGGTGACCGACTACTCCTGACGACCGGTTTGACTGGGCAACCGACCGCAGAGCACGGCGGCGCCGCGTAGCGGCGGCGACGTGCGAGGGGGGTTTCAGGGGGGGTCGCGAACGCCCACCTCGCGAAGCGTGAGTGCCCCCCCTGACTAACTACGTCTCCACCTGCCGCATCGTCTCCGGGTTCCAGGAGACCGGCCGCTTCTCGCGCTGGCTGATGTTGCAGAGGAGCGCGGGGCCGGCGGCGCGGAGGCCGAAGACGGAGTCCTCGATCACCGGCGTGCGCGTGCGCACGGCCTCGACGAAGTTCGCGGTGTGCGCATCCGTCTCGTTGTAATCCGGGGGCGGCTGGTATTTCTCCTCGTGTCCCGTCCGGAGCTGACCCTTCTGCTCCGGATACTTCTTGTGGTATTCCGCGAGATAGGCGTCCTGGATGGCCTTGGGGAACGTGTCGATGGTGTAACCAGGCTCCTTGTCCGGATCGCGCTTGGTGATCGTGATCCCATCGCGCCCGAGGCTCATGATCCCTTCCGGCCCCACGAACCGGAACGCGTCCTCCCCACCCGCCCCGGCCGCGAAGTTGACGCGCAGGGTCAGCGTGAACTCGGGATGGGCGGCCGTCTTCGGGTAGTCGAACAGGCCGAGAAGGACGTCGGGGGCATCACGCCCGTCCTTCCAATAGCGAAGGCCGCCCGTCGAGAAGACCCGCGTCGGCCCCATGGACCCGGTGATGAAGTGGATGCCGGTGAAGAGGTGGACGAAGAGGTCTCCCGCCACGCCGGTGCCGTAGTCGTCGTAGTTGCGCCACCGGAAGAAGCGCACGGGGTCGAAGGGCCGCTTCGGCGCCGGCCCCACGAACCTCTCCCAGTCCATCGTCTGGGGCGAGGCGTCGGGCGGGATCGTGTACTGCCAGGCGCCGATCGGGGAGTTGCGGTTCCAGAACGCCTCGACCATGTTCAGCTCGCCGATCGCGCCCGCGGCCAGCAACTCCTTCGCCTTGTGGTAGACGACGCTGCTGACGCGCTGGCTGCCCACCTGCAGGATGCGGCCCGTCTTCTTCTGCGCGTCGACCACCTGCAGGCCCTCCAGCACGTCGTGGACCATCGGCTTCTCGACGTACACGTCCTTGCCCGCGTTCATGGCCTCGATGGCGATGCGCGAGTGCCAGTGGTCCGGGGTCGCGATGATCACGGCGTCCACGTCCTTCCGGGCCAGGATCTCCTTGTAGTCGCGCGTCGTGACCAGGTTGTCGCAGTAGACCTCTTTCGCGCGCTTCAGCCGGCCGTCGTAGCAATCGGCGACGGCCACCAGCTCGACGCCGGGGACCTTGAGCATCGCCTTGGTGTCACTGTTGCCCTGACCGCCGAGGCCGATGGTGGCGAGGCCGACGCGCTTGGCGTCGCCGGTGGCCTTGCCGCACCCGACGAGCGGCTTCTCCTGCGCGCTGGCCTTCGTCGCCACCGCGGCGGCGGCGACGGCGGCGCCCGTCGCCACCTTGAGGAAGTCGCGACGCGACGCGTCTGCGTTTGGTGCCATGGGATCCTCCGCGAGTGGATGAACGTGGCCGGGAGCGGCCGCGCCGCAGACTAGCCGTCCCGGCCGGACACGTCAAGGCACCAGGCTGCGCTATGATCCGCCCGCGATGTTGGCTTCGGTCCTGCTCGCGGCTGCGCTCGCCACTTCCGCCATGGCGGGGGGCGCTCCCTCCCGGGCCGCCGCGGAGCCCAGCCCGCAGGCCGTGGTGAAGGCCGTCCAGTGGGGACGTCCGGCGGGCGCGGCGCGGATACCCGTGCTCCGCACGCGCGCGCGCGGATCGAGGACCCCCGCGCGCCGCCTCCGCTCCCTCGCCTAGCGGCGGCGGACGGTCGCACCATGAAGCGTACGCGGCGGACGACTCCCCGGAAGAAGACCGACTACGACACCTTCCTGCGCCTGGCCCACGAACTGCCGGGCGTGGAAGAGGGCATCTCGTACGGTACGCCCGCCGTCCGCGTGGGCGGCCGGTTCCTGGCGCGCCTGCGCGAAGACGGCGCCCTCGCGATCCGCTGCTCGTTCGAGGATCGCTCGATGCTGATGGACGAGCACCCCGCCGCGTTCTACGTGACCGACCACTATGCGAGCTATCCCGCCGTCCTCGTGCGCCTCTCGAAGGTGCGCCGGGACGTCCTACGCGCGGTCATAGAGAAGGCGTGGCGGCGGGTCGCGCCGAAGCGGCTCGTCGCCAGCCACGATCGGCCGCGCCGAGCCTGATCGGCGAAGGCGGGGCGGACCAACCCGTGCCGCGACTTCGCGTACAATCCGGCAACTTCGACCCCTGGGAGGCCTATGACCCTTGCGCGCGGGCGTGCGCTCCGGACCGCTTGAGATCCCTCGTCCTTTTGTCCGCATTCATGCTGGCGGCCGCGGC
>DASTLK010000694.1:0-3248 GCA_035715025.1 Vicinamibacteria bacterium | reverse complement strand
CCGCGGGCGGCCTCGTCTTCATCGGAGCCACGAGCTTCGACAAGAAGGTCCGCGCCTTCGACAAGGCCACCGGCGAGCGGCTCTGGGAGGCGACGCTGCCCTTCTCGGCCACGGGCACCCCCGCGACCTACGAAGTCGCCGGTCGCCAGTTCGTGCTCGTCCCCGCGGGGGGCGGAAAGGACGGCGGTCCGAGCGGCGGCCTCTACGTCGCCTTCGCGCTGCCGCGCTAGCCTGGCCGCTCCTCCGATCTGTTCACGGACTGCGCGCGTGCCCACTCACTGCGCACCGGCCGCCCCGCTCTCGTCGGCCGATCAAGTCTCTAAACGCTCCTCCTGATTCAGTTTCGCGCTTGCGTGCGGGCCGCTGAGGCCTCGGCATGCGCTGTGCTGATGTCGGTGCACCGAGGAGGGCAAGATGCTCGATTGGAAGCGTTCTCGCTCATACGTGGCGGTCGCGGTGGTGGCGGCGTCGCTCGGTGCATGCAACGGTCCCACCACGCCACAGCTCTGTCCGGCCGGCACGACCGGGACGCCGCCGAACTGCACATCGACTCCGCCGCCCTGCACCACGACGGTCGTGGAGGCCGGTTCCGGTCCCGCGGTGGCTCACACCCTGTACTTCTTCGATTTCCCGGTGCCGGACAGCGGCCGCCTCGACGTCACGATGGACTGGACCAACCCGGCGAGCCGCGTCGGAATCTACCTCGTGCCGGCGAACACCTGCGATCTGGACGCGTTCAACGCCAGAAGCTGCACCTTCCTCGTCCGCTCGGAGCCGTCGTCGGTCAAGCCGCGCAAGATCTCGGTCCCCAACTTCAGCGCCGGCAACTACCGCTGGCTGATGGGCACCTTCAGCGACACCGACGAGTCGATCTCTTACCAGTTCGTGCTCTCGAAGGGGTCGTGCCCGGCACTGACCGTTGCACCGTCGCTCTCCGCGGAAAGCACGAGCGTGCTCCCCGCCCTCACGCGCGCGCGGTCGCACTGAACCAATGCCGTGCCCCGCTGTTCGCTACTCGCTCATCACGGGAGTGGCGAACAGCGGGTCTGGAACGCCCAGTTCCCGGTCAGATGTACGCGATGCAGTCGATCTCGACGAGCGAGTTCCCCGGGATTCCGCCCGCGGCCGCGATCGTCGTGCGGACGCCGGGCTCCGCTCCGAAGCGGCCCAGGAACACCTCGTTCATCCCCGCGTAGTCCTTGAGGTCGTTCAGATACACGTTCACCTTCAGGACCTTCTCCATGGACGAGCCCGCGTCCTCGAGCTTCTTCTGGATCTCCTTCAGCACATGGTCGGTGTGGGCCTTGATGTCGCCCTCGAAGTGGGCGCCGATGCCGGAGATGAACAGGAGGTTCCCGTAGGACACGGCCGGGCTGAACAGCGCCTGCTTCTCCGGCGCCTTGCCCCCGGTCCAGAGGACCTTCTTCACCGGCTTCTCCGGCGCGGGCGCCGGCGCGGCCTTGGCTGCCGCCTTGTCCTTCGCCTGCACCGTCGATCCGGTGGCCGCCGCGGCGGCCACGGCCAGGGCCGGAGCCTTGGCCAGGAAACTTCTCCGGTTCGAGTTCGCCATCCTCACCTCCCAGGTCCGCCCGCCCAGCGTGGGTCGCTCGTCGACTTGTAGTCGCGCGGGAGCGTCTCCCAGTCCGGGCGGGCCAGGCCGTTCAAGTCGTAGACGACCTTGCCGTCTCGAAGCGTCATCTCGCAGACGAGCTTTTGCTTGGCGCGCAGGCGCCCGCCGAAGGAATCCACGAAGCCGAAGTCCCCGCTCTCCAGGCGCAGCACGGCGACGTCCGCGCCCGCTCCCACGGACAGGTTCCCCAGCCCTTCCTGCTTGATCTCGTGCGCGGGGTTCCAGGTCGATTGCTTGACCACGTCGTCGAGGGACAGCCCCATGGCCAGGAACTTGCTCATCACGTTGAGCTGGTCCTTCATGCCCGCGTTCATGCTGCCGACGTGCAGGTCGGTGGAGATGGAGTCGGGCACGAACCCTTCCTTGATCGCGGGCACCGCGATCCGCCAGGCGAAGCTGCCGCCGCCGTGGCCGACGTCGAAGATCACCCCGCGCTTCCGGCCCTCGACGAGTCCCGGGTTCACGTGACCCGATGCGTCCTGCTCGTGGCGCAGGCCCGAGTACATGTGCGTGTAGATGTCGCCCGGCCGCAGCTTCTTGGTGACGAGATCGGCGACGGGTCGCTCGGGCTTGTCGGCGCCGAAGTCCACCATGACGGGAATGTTGGCGAGCGTCCCCGCCTCCACCGCGTGCTCCACCGGCGTCCACTCCGGACCGGCGTAGTGCGCGGTCTTGATGCCCACGATCAGGCCCGGGTACTTCTTCGCCATCTCCGCGGCCGGCAACGGCGCCATGTCCGCGAGGTCCTGCTCCCAGCCGCCGCCCCTCATCCCGTTGCCGACGATGTTGAGGAAGGCGAGGACCCGCGTCCGGGAGCGGTCGATGACGCGCGTCTTGAAGTCCTCGAAGTTGCGCCAGCCCGCGCAACCGGCGTCGGCCACGGTGGTGACTCCGACGCGCAGCGTGTAGCCGTCCGGATAGAGGCTGTTGTCGCCGGCGTACGAGCCCTTCTCGCCCGTGCCGGCGAACACATGGACGTGGATGTCCACGAGGCCCGGCGTGACGTAGAGGCCGGAGACGTCGACCACCTTGAACGCCTCCGCGGGATCGATCTTCGCGGCCACCGCGGCGACCTTCCCGCCCGCGATGGCCACGTCGCGCACGGCGCTGAGGCCGTTCTTGGGATCGATGACGTGCCCGCCGCGGAGGAGCAGGTCGTACCTGGGCTCCGCCGCGGAGACAGAGGTCGCGACGGCCAGACCCAGAAGCGCGAGGAGCCGGGGAGTGATTCTCATGACCTCAGCCCCGCCGGGCGGCGCGCCGCCGCGCCGACCACTTCGCGCCCAGGTACTCGCCCATGTCGAGGGTGCCGCCCATCTCGTCGCCCGTCACCTTGCCCGTGAAGGTGTAGCCGATGGAGTCGCCGCTCTGCTCGCCCAGGAAGCTGCGGATGCGCACGCCGTTGCCGTCGATCGTTCCCGTGAGGTCGCGGGATACGAAATCGCCGCGGTGGGCGCCGTCGATCTCGTTGCCGCGCTGGCGCAGGTTCAGCGCGTGGTTCGAGACCCCCGCCGCGTACTCGACCTTCACGTCCCACTGGCCGCTCAGGTCCGCGGCCGCGGCCGCGGGCGATGGCGCCTCGTCCTTGTGCGGCGGACTGGACAGGAGGGCGAAGAGG
>DASTLK010000693.1:0-8536 GCA_035715025.1 Vicinamibacteria bacterium | reverse complement strand
CGCACCACCGGCGAGCCGGGACGGCGGTAGCTTTCGAGGTCGAGCACGATGGGCAGCACGCCCGTGCGCGCGTACCCGGCCGCCTCCAGCTCGCGGCGGTTGTACTCGCTGTCGCCCAGGGCCAGCTCGGTGCGCGGCGCGAAGGCGGCCAGCTCGCGCCGGCCGTGGTAGCACAGGCCGGCCAGGTGGGGATGGAAGCCCAGGAACCATTCCGCGGGCGTGATGTTGTGGTAGATCGACACCAGGCGATCGGGCGCGTGGAAGATGAGGCGCGCGGCCGCGCTCCCGATCGAGAAGTGGAAGAGGCAGACGGTGTCGGGGGACGACACCTCGGCGTACTGCCAGAGCGGGCGCGCGTCGCGCGTCATGCGCGGGTGGACGTGCTCGGCGAAGATGTCGGACTGCAAGCCGGCCCGTCGCAGGTGGCGCTGGATCGCGAGCGCCTCGTTGCTGATGGCGTCGCCGTAGGCGAGGGCCGCGAGCAGTTGATGAACCCGCCGGGGCCCGCCGGCTCGGCTCAAGCCGTGCCGTCCTCCCGGTCCGGGGCCGTCCGCCCCAGCGCCATGGTCTCCAGGGTCTTCTCCCGGCGTGCCTGGAACTCGAGACGCCCCTGGAGCTGGAGGGTGCGGCTCTTCAGGTCCACGATCTCGAGGTTCAGCCGCGTCACCTCCAGCACGAGGTTGTGCAGCAGGTGGGCGTAGGCGGCGTTGATGTCCTTCTGCCGGGACAGGGCGGCGATCATCGGCGTCGGGTTCCAGAACAGCTTCTGGATGGGCCGCAGCAGGCGGCGGATCGCTTCCAGCACGCGGCCCGCGCCGCCGCGGCTGCTGCGATAGATGGCCTCCGTCTCGAAGTCGAAGTTCCAGCGCGAGGGCCGCTCGAGCAGCTCCGCGAGGAGCCCGCTCTTGAGGTCGTGCGGCTGGAGCACGGGACGCAGCGGGCGCGACGCGACCTCTCTGATCTCCTCGTCCGTGAGGAGGCCGGCCTTCTTCTTCTCCTCGATGGCGGCGCGGATCTCGCGCATCACCTGCTCGACGTCGACGCCCTCGGCGCGGATCTCGAAGGTCAACGGCGGCTCAGCGCGTCAGCGGCATGGGGTTGCCGCCGGAGGTGTAGACGATCCACAGCAGGGCCAGCGCCCACAGGAAGACGTTGAGCAGCAGCGGGCGGTCCGTGGCGAGGATGTCCGTGGGCGAACCGCCCTTCTCCTTCTGATGCACGAGATAAAGATAGCGGAAGATCCCGTAGAGCACGAAAGGGATGGTCCAGGCCAGGCGCTCCGTGCGGTACTTCTGCACGGTGTCGGGGGCCATGGTGTAGAACGCGTACGCGGTCAGGCAGGAGGCCGTCACCACCGAGATCATCTGGTCGAGGAGGTAGGGGCTGTACTCGGCCAGGATCTTGCGATGGCCGGTCGCGGAGGTGGTCAGCGAGACGAGCTCATGGCGGCGCTTGGCCAGGGCCAGGAAGAGCGCGAGCAGCAACGTGCAGACGAGGAGCCAATCGCTGACCAGCACCCCGATCGCCTCGCCGCCGGCCCACGCGCGCAGCACGAAGCCGATGCTGACGGAGAGCACGTCCAGGATCACGATCTCCTTCAGACGGAACGAGTACGCGACGTTGAGGGCGAGATAGGCCACCGCGCAGACCGCGAACCAGCCGCCCAAGAGCATGGAACCGGCGAGCGATCCAAGCGCGAGTCCGATCGCGATCGTGACCGCGGACCGCGGCGCCAGCGCCCCGCTGGCGATCGGGCGCAGGCGCTTGAGCGGATGCAGCCGGTCGCGCTCCAGGTCCGCGACGTCGTTGAGGAGGTACACGGTCCCGGAGAGCGCGCAGAAGATCACGAACCCGAGCACGGATTTCTCGAGCGGACCCCGTTCGAACAGGTGCTTGGACAGGGCAGGCGCCGCGAACACCACCAGGTTCTTCGTCCACTGGTGGGGGCGGAGCGAGAGCCAGACGGCCTGGAGAGGATTGAGGCGCCGCGGAATGGCGGCCATCGACAGGTCGGCGCCGGCGGCCAGCAGAGCCTCCTAGTTGAAGCTCCGAATGGCCTCTTCCTCCGAATCGTAGACCTCGAACACGGTGAGGAGCTTGGTGATGGCGAGCAGGTCCTGGATCTTCTTGGTGAGGTTGATGAGCTTGAGCTTTCCGCCCTTGCGGCTCACCGTGGTGTAGCAGCGGACGATCTCGCCCAGGCCGGCCGAATCGACGTAGGGCACGTCGCCGAGGTTCAGCAGGATCTTGGTCTTGCCGCTGTCCACCAGCCGCGTGACCGCGTCCCGCAACGCATCGTCGCCTTCGCCGATGAGGATCTTCCCGTGCAGATCCAGAATGACGACATCGCCGACCTGACGCTCAACGATCTTCATCGGTTTCTCCCTGCCGCTTCAAGTAGTTAGGAAGGAATCGACGCTATCACACGGGTTCCACGGCTGTCAATCATGTCGTCCGAAACAACGAAACGGACGGGGAACGGGCGCGCGACCGCTGTGGTAGCGTTCTCGCTCCCATGAACGCGATCGAGCGCATCCACGAACGCGCGCGCGCGGCGAAGCGCCACATCGTGCTGCCCGAAGGCACGGAGCCGAGGACGGTGCAGGCGGCGGCCCTCGCCGCCCGGGAAGGAATCGCGCGGGTCACGCTTCTGGGCCGGCGCGAGGAGATCCTCGCCGTCGGGCGCGAGACGGGTACCGACCTCGCCGCCGTCGAGCTGGCGGAGGCGGCGGCCCCGGGCGAGCGCGAAACGGAGGCGGCCTTGCGCGCCTACCTCGAGCGCGTGGCCCGTCGCGGGATCACGCCGGACGAGGCGCGCGCGCACCTGAAGGACCCGCTGCTGTGGGCCGCGCTCGGCGTGGCCGGCGGGCGGTGGGATGGGATGGTGGCGGGCGCGCGTTCGACCACCGCCGACACCCTGCGCGCCGCCCTGCGCGGCGTGGGCGTGCGTGCGGGCGTCACCCGCATCTCGTCGTTCATGCTGATGCTGACCGCGCGGGCCGACCTCGGCGAAGGCGGGCTCCTGGTGTTCGCCGACTGCGGCGTCAGCCCCGATCCCACCGCGGTCGAGCTGGCCGAGATCGCGCTCCTCACCGCGGAGAGCGCGCGCGAGTTCCTGCCCGCCGCCCCCCGGGTCGCCCTGCTCTCGTTCTCGACCAAGGGCAGCGCCGACCATCCGCGCGCGCGCAAGGTGGCGGAGGCTACGCGCATCGTGCGCTCCCGCGCCCCCGACCTGGCCGCGGACGGGGAGCTCCAGCTCGACGCCGCCCTGGTGCCGGCGGTGGCGGCGAGCAAGGCTCCGGGGAGCGCGGTAGGGGGCGCGGCGAACGTCCTCATCTTCCCGGACCTCGACGCCGGCAACATCGGCTACAAGCTGGTGGAGCGCATCGCGGGAGCGCGCGCGGTGGGGCCGATCCTGCAAGGGCTGGAGCGGCCGGTCAACGACCTCTCGCGCGGCTGCTCCGTGCAGGACATCGTGGACGTGGTCGCGGTCACAGCCGTGCAGGCTTCGCGGCCACGTCACCGCACCCTCATGGCCTGACGGGAAGGGCTCGCGCGGCGGCCGGGGGGAGGGGTGACCCGGTCGGATCGAGGGGCCTTGGAGTCGTCGCCTCTCAGCCTAGAGAGAGGCGGCTTTGCGTGCCTGGAAGCACTCCTTGCAGTAGACCGGTCGGCCCTGGGTGGGACGGAAGGGGACCGTGGTCTCCTTGCCGCACTGGGAACAGGTGGCCGTGGTCTCGACCCTCTCGCGGGTAGGGTGGTTCAAGCGCGCGTTGCGCTTGGCCTTGCAGTCCTTGCAGCGCTTGGGCTCGTTCTTGAAGTTCTTGTCGGCGTAGAAGAGCTGCTCGCCCGCGGTCCAGATGAACGTCTGGTGGCACTCGACGCACACCAGGTTCTTGTCTCGGTACTCCATGGCCTCTCGTCTTTACAGCGCGGCCACGAGGATGGACGCTGTCACCGGCCACCCTGGTGTCCTCGCCTAAGCTGGGGGGTGCTTTTCGCACCCCCCAGACCCCCATCGGCGGGGGCTCCGGGTTCATTCGTTCGGGGGGCGACCACGCCCCCCGTTCCTTGACCCCGTCCGCCGCCCCGGGGCCATGACTTACTCGGTTTCCCGGCGGATCTTCTTGCGATTGCGCTTGCGGGCCAGCGCCTGCTTCGCTCGGCGCTTGTCGCCCGGCTTCAGGTAGAAGCTGTGCTTCTTGATGTCCTTGATGATGTCTTCTTGCTGTACCTTGCGCTTGAAACGGCGAAGGGCGTTCTCTATGGATTCGCCCTCCTGGACCTTGATCTCGGCCAAAACTTAAAACACCCCCAGACAATGGTGAAACGAGGAAAACCCTTTTTCCTCGGATAGGACCCAGGCCTTGGGTCGGAATCGGGGTCGATGCTAGGCTGGCTCTCCTGGGGTGTCAAGCACATACGTGGATATTCAAAGGTATAGAAGGTGATCCTTCGTGCGCGCCGTCCCCGGACCGCCCGCGCAGGTGGGTGGCGCCCGTCGCGGAGAATATCCAATCGGGACAAACAGTTAGACGGCGGACGGCAACCGTGGCAAGATGGCGCGCCTTCGGAGTCGGAGATCCACCCTGAGAGGAGGTCGCGATCGGGCAACCGGGAACGCTCTATGTAGTGGCCACCCCGATCGGCAATCTGGAGGACCTGACCCTGCGCGCCGTGCGCGTGTTGCGCGAGGTGGCCCTCATCGCCTGCGAGGACACGCGTCGTACCGCACGGCTGCTGCAGGCTCATCAGATCTCGACCCCGACCACGTCGTTCTTCGAGCACAACGAGCGCTGGAAGGGAGATCGGATCCTGCGCGCCCTGCGCGAGGGCCGAGACGTGGCCCTCGTCTCGGACGCGGGGACTCCCGGGATCTCCGATCCGGGCTTCCGCCTCGTGCGCGAGGCGCGCGCGGAAGGCCTGGCCGTGATGCCGGTACCGGGCGCGAGCGCCGCGGTGGCTGCCCTGTCCGTTTCCGGACTGCCGACGGACCGCTTCCTCTTCGTCGGCTTCCTCCCCGCGCGGGCCCATGCGCGCCGGCAGGCCCTCGAAGGCCTGACCCCGCGGCGGGAAACGCTCGTCGTCTACGAAGCGCCCACGCGCGTGGTGGCCACCCTGTCCGACATGATCGAGACCTGGGGCGACCGCGACGCCTTCCTGTGCCGGGAAGCGACGAAGATCCACGAGGAGTACGTGCGCGGCTCGCTGAGCGCGCTGCGCGAACGCCTCGCCCAGCGGCCGGAAGTGAAGGGCGAGATCGTGCTCGTGGTGGAGGGCGCGGGCGAGCCCACGGTGCCGGACGCGGACGCGGAGACCGTGTACGCGGCGCTGGCGGCGCAGGGGCTCACGCGGCGCGAAGCCGTGAAGGAGACCGCCCGCCGCCTCGGCCTGCCCGCGCGCGAGGTGTACCGGAGGGTTCTGGGGACGACGGACTAGAGGCGGAGGCGCGATGGCGCAGGGATCTTCGATGATGGCCGACGACGACTTCGGCGCGCTCTCGCGACTCGAAACGGCGGCGATCGCGGCCCGGCTGGGACGTGTCCTGGAGTTCATGCGCCTGCTCTGGGCCGTGGACCATGCGCTGCAATCCACTTCGAAGTGGATGGAGGTCCGGCTCGGGATCACGGGGCCGCAGCGCCTGGTCATCCGGATGATCGGGTGCTTTCCCGGCGTGTCCGCGGGCGGGCTGGCCGATCTCCTGCACGTCCATCCCAGCACGCTCACGGGCGTCCTGCGCCGGCTCACCGGTCGCGGCGCCATCCGACGCACTCCGGATCCACGCGACAGCCGCCGCGCGCTCTTCTGGCTCACCCCGAGGGGACGGCGCATCGACCGGCTCCGCTCGGGGACGGTGGAGGCGGCGATCACTCGCGCCTTGTCCCGCGCACCCACGCGCAACCTGGCCGCCGCGCGAGCGATGCTCGCCCGCGTCACCCTCGAGCTGGACCGGGAAGTCTCGGGATCGAGCGGCTCGCGTCGCTTCAGCGCAGCGGGAAAGCGCGGCCGGGGAAAAGCTCTTCCGGCCCGACCTTCCGGGAGAGCCGGAGAAGCACCGGCTTCATGAGGTCGCGCCGCTCGTAGGCCACGCCCAGGCGCTCGAGCCGCCGCTCCAGCTTGTCCGCGGCGGCCTGGTTGACGGCCACGAGGGCAGCCTCCGGCGCGGCGTCCACCACCTCCCGGAATCGGAAGAAGTACTCGGTGGTGGTCGGCCCGAGCTTGGCCGAGCAGGTCACGGATGCGCCGGAGAGGAAGTTGATCTTGGTGGCGAGAAAGAAGTCCGTGTAGCACGCGCGCACGCCCTCCGCCTGGAGGCCACTCACGAAGGTGCGCCACTGGCGGTCCGCGGCCCAGGCCCCGGTCGCCTGGGCCAGGGACGCGAGCGCGCCCGTGGCGATCAGGACGGCGAGGACGACCCGGCCCTCACCGCCCTTCAGCGCCTCGGCGAGGAGGACGGGCACGGCCGCCATCAGGAACAGAAGGTATCGCGGGTTGCCGGGAATGTAGGGCAGCGCGAGCCACGCAACCCCCAGGTTGACGCTCGCGAAGAGGAGGATGAGCCGCCAGGGCCGTCCTCCTTCGCCGCGCGCGGCGCGGCTGGCACGGAGGACTCCGATCATCACGAGGCCGAGCGCGACCGCCGCCATCAACCCAAGTGCGCGATCGACCGCGACCGGATACCCGAAGTCGTAGCCGAGCAGCACGAGGAGATGATCCGCGACGAGGCTCCAGGCCTTTCCCATGACCGTCGCCAGGGAGGCGAACGTGGACGAGGAGGAGACGTTCCCCGGTACGAGGTACGCGAACGACTCCCACCCGTTCGCCGCGTTCCATACGAGGCCCGGGAGATCGCCCAACGCAAACCCGAGGAAGGCAGGCGGCGCGGCGGCCGCCGCATCGCGCGGGGACTCGAGGAGGAGGAACAGCGCCACCGCGGCCGCGGGGATCACGGCGAGGATGTGGCACCAGAAGGCGAGACCGAGCAGGAGCCCGATGGCGAGCGCTCGCCGCGGGCGGCGCGCGGGATCTTCGGCCCAGCCCAGGGCCAGCACCAGCGCCCAGGTGCCCAGCGCCAGCACCTCGACGTAGTTGCCGTCGTTGCTCAGGCTGTAGCGGGTCACGAAGGCGGGCGAGAAGGCGGCGTAGAGGCCGGCGGCGAGGCCGCGCGACGACGCGGCGCCGGGGACATCGCGCGCGGTCGCGGCGGCGAGGCGATAGACCGCGGCCACGAAGGCGGCGTAGAACAGGATGGAGACGAGCGCGAAGGCGCGCGCGGGATCGACCATCGCGGCGAGAGGCGCGGTGAGGAGCGCCTTCAGGCTGCCGCTGTAGGGCACGTGGGGAACGAACACGTCGTGCGCCCGGCCGTCGCGCGCGTCGAGGGCCATGAGCCCGGACAGCGCGCCGTCGGCGGTGACGTACCCGGCCGCGCCCTGCCACGCCATGGGCAAGCGGAACAGGATGGCCAGCGCGACCACCAACAGCTGCGCTCGGTCGCGCGGCCGCCCGATCGCGGCGCCCTCCGCGCCGCCGCGCGCCACGACGGCCGCGAGCGCGGCCGCCAGCAGCGCCAGAAAGAGCCACACCGGGAATCTCTCCAGGGCGCGCGGCCGCAGCGGGGCGGCGGCATCGAACCAGCGCAGGCAGAGCAGACCCCAGCAGACGACGGCCGCCGTGGCCGCGAGGATGCGCGGTCGCTCAGCCACGCCGCGCCACGAACACGAGGTCCAGCGCGTAGCGCGGCGCCAGCGCGCCCGCGGCCAGGAGCGCCCGCATCAGCGGCACCGCCCAGGCCCGATTCCAGCTCCGCTGCAGCCGGTCGAGCTTGGGCAGGGGCGAGAGCCAGTTCAGGAGGAGCTCCAGGTGGAGGCCGGTCGACTCGACGATCTCGAACCCGTGATCGCCCAGGAGCGCGCGCGCCTCGTCGTAGCTGAGCTCGCTGAGGTGGTCGGGGCTGTAGGGCCGCTGCGACCGATCGACGACGTTCGCGAGCCGGAGCCGGTTCGGGGTGGTGAGGACGAGGGTGCCGCCCGGGCGCAGCACGCGGCGGAACTCGTCCATCCCCGCGGCCGGATCGGGCAGGTGCTCGATCAGCTCGCCCGCGAAGAGCCCGTCGAAGCTCGCGGCGCGGAAAGGCAGCGGATGCGCATCCCCCACCACCCAGCGCAGGGCCGGGAACTCCGTTTTGCGCGCGGCGAGGAGGTCGAAATCGACGTCCGCGGCCACGATCCCGAACGGCCAGTCGGGGCGGATCTCCGTGAACAGGCTGCGCCCGCATCCGGCGTCCAGCACGCGCGACGCGGGCGCGAAGTGGCGGCGGAACAGCCGCTCGAGCTTGCGCAGCATCGCGGCGTGCAGCTCGTGCAGGAAGGGCTCCGCGGGCGTGTACCCGTGCTCGGCGTGGACGCGGTGGTAGTAGGAGCGCAGTACCTCCGGATCGGCGACGCGTCCGGCCACGAACCGGTTCTCCAGCACGCGGCCGTCCCGCCGGAGCACGAGCTGGATGCCCAGGATGGGATCGAAGGTGTACGCGGGG
>DASTLK010000692.1:0-8255 GCA_035715025.1 Vicinamibacteria bacterium | reverse complement strand
GCCGCGGCGCAGCGCGGACCCGAGCTCGACCTGCGTGCGCACGATGGCCAGCAGGCGCGCGTTGTCCCAGGGCTTGGCCACGAAGTCGCGCGCGCCGCGCCGCATCACCTCCACCGCGAGGTCCAGGCTGGCCCAGGCGGTCATGACCACGACGGGCAGCGTGGGATCGATGTCGCGCAGGCGCGACAGGAGATCGAGCCCTTCCGCGCCCGAGGTCGTGTCGCGCGCGTAGTTGAGGTCCATGAGCACGAGGTCGAACTCGCGCGCCTGGACGGCTTCGACCACCCCGCGCGGGGAGGAGGCGGTCTCGATCTCGTAGCCTTCGGCCTTGAGCAGGAGGCGGAGGGCCTCGATGACGTCGGGCTGGTCGTCGGCGACGAGGAGGCGGGACTGTCGCATCACTCGTCGCGCAGGGCCTGGGCGGGGTCGATGCGCGCGGCGCGCCGGGCGGGCAGGGCGCAGGCGAGGAGAGCCGCCGCGGTCAACACGGCGGCCGCGGCCGCTAATGTCACAGGATCGTGAGGAGGGACGCCGAAGAGAAGCGCGGAGCTCAGACGTCCCAGGGCGAGCGCGCCTCCCAGGCCCACCGCCAGGCCGGCCAGGACCGGCGCCATTCCTTGCCGCAGCACGAGCCGCAGCACGTCCGCCGCGCGCGCGCCCAGGGCCATGCGAATGCCGACCTCGCGCGTGCGACGGCTGACCACGAACGCCACCACGCCGTAGATGCCGAGGGCGGCCATCAGCAGGGCGACCACCGCGAATCCGGAGAGGAGCTGCATCGCGAACCGGGCCCCGCCGAGGGCGACGTTCACCAGCGACGCCATCGAGGTCACGTCGGTGAGGATCAGCTCACGGTCGACGGAGCGCACGGCCGCACGCACCGCAGGGATGAGCGCCAGCGGATCGCCGGCCGTGCGCACGACGAGGTGCTGGAGGCCTTCGTCGGATTGGAGGTACGACATGTAGAAATCGAGGCGCGCGGTCTGCAGCTCGCGATAGCGCGCCTCCGCGACGACGCCTACCACGGTCATCCAGGTCGGGGTGTACGGGGCCGTGGGCATCGGGACCTTGAGATGCTTGCCGATGGCATCCTGGCCGGGCCAGCATCGGCGGGCCAAGACCTCGCTGATCACGACGACCGGCGGCACTCCCGCCGTGTCGCGATCGGTAAACGTGCGGCCCCGCCGCACGGGCATCCTCATCGTCTCGAAGAACGCGGGGGTGACGATCTGCAGGTTGAGGGTCGGGTTGCGTTCCGCCTCCGCCTCCGATTGCCCTTCCAGCGTGAAGCGCCAATCGAGGCCCACATGGCCCCAGAGCGGCCGTTGGAAGACGGCGGCGGAGGCCTGCACGCCGGGGAGCGCGTCAATCCTCTCCACCAGGGTTCGGTAGAGATGGCGGCGCTCCTCGACCTTGTCGTACTTACCCCGCGAGCCCGAGATCGCGAGGGTCAGGACGTTCCGGGGATCGAAGCCGAGGTCCAACGTGCGAAGGTTCTGGAACGTGCGCGTGAGCAGGCCGGCTCCGGCGAGGAGGACCAGGGCGACCGCGGCTTCGGCGGCCACGAGGACGGCGCGCGCGCGGGCCTGTCGCGCCGCCGGGCCGGCGCTGCGGGCGCCCTCCGCCAGCACCTCCGTCAGTGAGGTCTTGCTCGCGATCAGCGCGGGCACGAGGCCGGCACCGAGCGCGGTCACCGCTGTGAGTCCCAGCGCGAAGGCGAGCACGCGCGAGTCGATCGCCGCATCCTCCAGGCGCGGCACCTCGGCGGGAACGAGGGCGAGAAGCCCGTCGAGGCCCCACGTTGCGATCAGGGTCCCCGCCAGCCCGCCGGCCAGCGCGATGAGTGAGGCCTCGACGAGGAGCTGCCGCACGAGGCGGGGTCGTGATGCGCCCAGCGCCACGCGCACCGCGATCTCGCGCTGCCGCGTCGCCGCACGAGCGAGCAGGAGAGCCGACACGTTCGCGCAGGCCAGCAGGAGGACGAGCAGGACGGCGCCGAGCAGCACCCACAGCGCGCGGCGCGACGGGCCGAACCACTCGTCGGCGAGGGGCGTCAGAACCACCTTCAACTGCGGGCTGGAGGGCGCTTCCTCCCGCAGACCTGCCGCGGTGATCGCGTCCACCTCCGCCCGCGCCTGGACGATCGGCACGCCGGGAGCTAGGCGCCCGATCAGGACCGCCCACCCGACGTTGGCTTTCTCGACGATCTCCGGAATGACCGGCACAAGCGGCGTCCACAGGTCTGCTTCCCGGGGGTAGCGGAATGCGGGCGGCATCACGCCGATGACGGTCATGGCCGTGCCGTCGACATCGAGCATGCGGCCGACGATTCCCGGCTCGCCCCCGAAGTGCCGTTGCCACAAGCCGTGGCTCACCACGACGACGCGGGGCGCTCCG
This sequence comes from Vicinamibacteria bacterium, assembly GCA_035715025.1. GTDB lineage: Bacteria > Acidobacteriota > Vicinamibacteria > Fen-336 > Fen-336 > AA29. The sequence continues at coordinate 5,858 of DASTLK010000692.1, read as the reverse complement.
ACGCGATCCTCGTCCTCCCCGAACGTCCGGCCCCGCGCCGCACGAGCGCCGAGCACGTCGAAGAAGTTGCCGGTCACGATCCGGCCCTCGACCCGCACCGGCTCGCGGCCGCCCAGGATGAAGCCCGAGTTGACGGCGGGCATGGCGGCCAGTGCGGAGAACGACCGGCTCTGCGCGCGGAGCTTGCGGAAGTGGGGATAAGAGACCTCGACAAAAGGCGTGCTGGCCTCGGGGATGCTCTGCCAATACATCACCAACCGCTCGGTCTCCGCAAAGGGCAGCGGCCGCAGGAGGACCGCGTCCACCACGCTGAAGACGGCGGTGCTGGCCCCGATGCCCAGGGCCAGCGCGCTCGCCGCCACCACGAAGAGCAGCGGCCGCCGGCGCAGCGAGCGGACGGCAAGGCGGAGGTCGCTGGTCACTCCACCACCCAGCCGTCCCGGAGCTTGATGATGCGGTTGCCGTAGCCGGCGTTCACGTCGGAGTGCGTGACCTGCACGATCGTCGTGCCCGCCTCGTTGAGGCGCCGGAACAGCTCCATGATCTCGCGGCCCTGGTCGGTGTGCAGGTTGCCCGTGGGCTCGTCGGCCAGGATCACCTTCGGGCTGGCGACCACCGCGCGCGCGACCCCCACGAGCTGCTGTTGCCCTCCGGAGAGCTGGCTCGGATAGAGGTCCTTCTTGCCCACGATGTGGAAGCGGTCGAGCACGTCGCCCACGATGGCCTGTCGCTCGGAGCGCTTGACGTCGCGGTAGGAGAGCGGCACCTCCAGGTTCTCGTACACGGTCAGGTCGTCGAGCAGGTGGTAGCTCTGGAAGACGAACCCGATGTGCTTCTTCTGGAGCTCCTGCCGCTCCTTGCGCCCGAGGGCGTGCATCTTGTAGCCGAGGAACTCGTACTCGCCGGTGAAGGCGCCGTCGTGCATGCCCAGCACGTGCAGCAGCGTGGATTTGCCGGCGCCGGACGGGCCCATGATCGAGACGAACTCGCCCTGCGCGATGTCCAGGGTGATGCGGCGGAGCACGAAGACCTTGCCTCCGCCCTGGTCGTACGCGCGGTCGACGTTGCGGAGACGGACCAGGGGTTCGCTCATGGATGGGCTCTCACTCCTCGCGCAAGGCTACCGCGGGATCGACCCGCGTGGCGCGCCGGGCGCCTCCTCTTTTTCATTCCGCGCGCAACGCCACCGAGGGATCCACGCGCGCCGCGCGCCGGGCGGGCACGTAGCCGGCGGCCAGCGCGACCAGGGCGAGCAGGACGGCCACCACCAGCAACGTGGCCGGGTCGCCGGGGCCCACCCCGAAGAGCATGCTGGCGACGATGCGGCGCAGGGCCAGCGCGCCCCCCAGGCCGGCCCCGATCCCGACGAGGGTCACCCCCATGGTCTGGCTCAGCACCAGACCCATCACGTCCTGCGCGCGGGCGCCCAGGGCCATGCGCAGGCCGATCTCGCGCGTGCGGCGCGAGACGGCGTAGGCCATGACGCCGTAGATCCCGATCCCGGCCAGGGCGAGCGCTACCACCGCAAAGGCGCCGAGGAGCGCGAGCGTGAAGTGGCGGCCCGCGAACGAGCCCTCGAGCAGCTCGTTCATCGCGCGCACGTGCGTCACCGGCACGTCCTTGTCCACCTGGCCGACTTCGCGCTTGATCGACTCCGTGAGGGCGGCCGGGGAGACGGATGACCGCACGACCACGTTCATCCACGTCCGCCACGGCCGCGGCTCCTGCGCCATGGGCGTATACAAGGCGGGCGTGTCGTCCGCGTCAAGTCCATCGCCCCGGACGTCGCCCGCCACGCCGACCACGCGGATCCACACGCGCGGGGTCGCGCGCGCCCAGGCCACTCGGCGGCCGAGGGGATCGCCGCCATGGAAGAGCGTCCGCACCGCGGACTCGTTGACGATCCCGACCGGCTCCGCGCCGGCGGCGTCGGTAGCGTCCAGGTCGCGCCCGCCCCGGAGCGGGATGCCGAGCGTGCGCAGATAGGCCGTGCTCACGCCGCGGCTCATCACCTCCGGCTCGCGGCCCGGCTCGACCGGGGGCTCGCCTTCGATGACGAAGTTCTGCGGGACCTTGCCCGGATCGAAAGGCAGCTCGCTGGTGGCCGCGGCCGAGCTCACTCCGGGCAGCGCGCGCACGCGATCCAGCACGGACTCGAAGAACAACGTGCGCCGCGGGATGTCGCGGTAGGGGTTCATGGGCAGCGTCAGGTTGAAGGTCAGCAGGCGCTCGGGCTGGAAGCCGGGGTCCACCGACTGCAGGTGGTGCAGGCTGCGCAGGAGCAGGCCCGCCCCCGCCAGCAGCACGACGGAGAGCGCGATCTCGGAGGCGACCAGCAGCCGGCGGACTCTCTCGCGTCCGGGAGCGTCGATCGAGCGCGCTCCCTCCTTGAGCTGCGGCGCGACCGACGGGCCCGCCGCCTGCAGGCCCGGAGCGAGGCCGAACAGGACGCCGGTCAGGAGCGAGATGCCGGCCGTGAAGGCCAGCACCCAGGGATCGAGGCGAACGGACGCGAGGGCGGGGATCTGGTCCTGTCCGAGGGCCACGATGATTCCCAGCGCCCACGAGCCCACCAGCAGTCCGGCCAGGCCTCCCGCCGCCGCCAGCAGCACGCTCTCCACCAGGAGCTGGCGGAGCAGGCGGCCCCGGCCCGCCCCCAGCGAGGCGCGGATCGCCATCTCGCGCTGGCGGTCGGCCGCGCGCGCGAGGAGCAGGTTCACCACGTTCACGCCCGCGATGAGCAGGACGAAGCCCACGGCGCCGAAGAGGAGGAGGAGAGGCGGCCGCACGCCCTGCACGATGAAATCGTGAAGGGGCATGAAGAGGAAGCGGCGATCGCGGTTCTCGACGGGATACAGGGCGGCGAGGCGTTGGGCGATGGCGTCCGCGTCCGCCTGCGCCTGGGCCAGGGTGACACCCGGACGCAAGCGGGCCAGTCCGAGCAGCGTGTGCGCGCCGCGCGCCTCCGCCTCCGGCGGCGACTCCGGCCATTGCGAGGCGAAGACATCCGCCTTCGCTTCCGGCAGCTCGAATCCCGCGGGCAGGACGCCCACGACCCGATAGGTCCCGGTGACGAATCGGAAGGTGCGGCCCACGGCGCCGGGATCGGCGCCCAGGCGCTGCCGCCAGAAGCCGTCGCTGACCACCACGACCTTCTCCGCGCCCACGTGATCGTCGTCGGCGGTGAGGACGCGGCCGAGCGCGGGCCTGGTCCCGAGCAGGCCCAGCGCGTCGCCGGTGACGAGCGCACCGTCCAGGCGCTCGGCCAGGGGCTCGCCCGGTACGTCGAAGAACTGGGGACGATAGCCTGCGAACCCTTCGGCGGTGCGCGACTGCGCGGTGAGGTCGCGCAGGTCGGGGGCGGAGCTGCCGCGGCGGATGCGCAGGAGCCGATCCGGCTCCGCATAGGGCAGCGGACGCAGGAGCACGGCGCGAACCACGCTGAACATCGCGGTGTTCGCGCCGATGCCGAGGGCGAGCGTGGCCACGGCGGCGAGGGTGAAGGCGGGCGCCCGCCCCAGCCGGCGCGCCGCGTAGCGGAGGTCCTGCACCAGCGTGTCCATGACCTGGCTCCTATTCGGCGCCGTCGGCCTCGTCCCCCTCCGCGGAGGCCTTTGGACGGAGGCCGTACCGCTTGAGCTTCTCGTGGAAGGTGGTGGCGAGGAGGCCCAGCCGCGCCGCGGCCCGGCGTTGATTGCCGCCCGTCGATTCCAGCGCGGCCAGGATCAAGCCGCGTTCGTAGGCACGCACGCGCGAGCGCAGGTCGGCCGGCGGCGCGTCCTCCACCATGACCGCTCCCCTCACTCGCTCCGCCGTATCGTCTTTCATGGGCACCTCACTCGTAGCGCAATGCCTCGGAAGGATCGACGCGTGACGCGCGCCGGGCCGGGATGTACGAGGCCAGGGCGGCCACCGCCAGCAGGAACAGGGCCACGGCGGCGAAGCTCACGGGATCGGTGGAGCTCACCCCGTAGAGCAGGCTCGTGAGCAGTCGGCTCAGGGCCAGCGAGGCCAGAAGGCCGAGGCCGGTCCCGATGGCGGCCAGGGCCACGCCGCGGCCCACGATCATGGCGAGCACGTCGCCCGCCCGCGCGCCGATGGCCATGCGAATGCCGATCTCGTGCGTGCGGCGCGTGACGGCGTGAGCCATGACGCCGTAGAGGCCGAGGCCGGCCAGGAGCACCGCCACCGCGGCGAAGAAACCGAGCAGGAGCGTGCTGACGCGGCGCAGTGTGATCGACTCCGCGGCGAGCTGCTCGAGCGGCATCATCCCGAGCACGGGCTGGTCCTTGTCGAACGACCACACCGCCTGCGGGATGGCCTGGACGGGAAGCGACTGGCCCCCGGACATGCGGACGGCGAGGCAGATCAGGGCGGACGGTGCCTGCGCGTACGGCAGGTAGAGCTCGGGCTGCGCCGGCTCGGCCAGGCCGTCGTGACGGACGTCGCCGACGACGCCGACCACCTCGCGCCACTTGATGGGGTCCTGGGGTCCGCGGCCACGCCATCCGATGCGCCGTCCTACGGGGTCTTCCCCGGGCCAGTAGCGGCGCGCGGTGGTCTCGTTGACCACGACCACGGCGGGTGCGGTGGCCACGTCCGCGGCGGCGATGCCGCGGCCCCTGAGGACGGGGATGCGCATCGCGCGGAAGTAATCCTCGTTGACGCTCTGCGGCATGGCCTCCCGCTCTTCGTTGGGCGGGGCGGGTGGCCGGCCCTCGATCTCGAAGCCCTGCCCTCCGCTCCAGCCCGACAGCGGCAGGTAGGTCGTGGCCCCCGCCGCCTCCACGCCGGGCGTCTCGCGCAAGCGCGCGAGCACGTGGTCGAAGAAAGCGCGCTTCTTCTCGGGCGGACCGTAGCGGGGCTGAGCGGCGCGTGAGGCGCCGACCGCGTTCCAGCGGGCGGGCAGGAGCACGCGTGCCGTCATGACTCCGGCCGGGTCGAACCCGAGATGGCCCCCCTGCAGGTGGGCAAAGCTGCGGATCATCAGCGCGGCGCCGGTGGTGAGCACGAGCGCGAGCGCCACTTCGCTCACGACGAGCGCGCTGCGGAAGCGGCGGTGCTCGCGTCCTTCCGTCGTGCTCCGCCCGCTCTCGCGCAGCGCCTCGGCGTGGGCCACGCGCGAAGCATGCAACGCGGGGGCGAGGCCGAAGGCGATCCCGGTCACCAGCGAGAGCACGAGGGCGAATGCGAGTACCGGCGCGTCCACGTTGATCTGGTCCAGGCGCGGGATGGCGAGGTTCGCGATCGTGCTCGGGAAGAGGCCCTTGAGCAGGTCGACTCCCCAGAAGGCGAGGGCCACGCCACCGATGCCGCCGATCGCGGCCAGCAGGACGCTCTCCACCAGGAACTGGCGGACGAGCCGGCCGCGGCCGGCTCCGAGGGACGCGCGGATGGCGACCTCGCGCCCGCGGTCGGCGGCCCGCGCGAGGAGGAGGTTGCCGACGTTGGCGGCGGCGATGAGGAGCACGAACCCCACCGCGCCCAGCAGGGCCAGGAGCGCGGGCTTGATGTCGCCCGTGTAGCGCGAGGCGATGGGGCTCGCGGCCGCGCTCCATCCGCCCTGGTTCTCCGCGTCGGTGCCGGCGAGGGCGGCGGCCACGCCCGCCACCGCCGCCGAGGCTTGCGCGACGGGCACGCCTGGCTTGAGCCGGCCGACCATGCGCACGAATCGCGCTCGGGCGTTGGTGGCGGTCGCGCCTTCGAGCACGAGGGGAGTCCACATCTCGGTCCGCTGGGGATGGGCGAAGCCGGGGGGCATGACGCCCACGACGGTGTAGCTCTCGTCGTCCAGGGTGATCGCGCGTCCGATCACTCCGGGATCGGCGCCGAAGCGCCGGCGCCAGAGCGAGTCGGCG
>DASTLK010000691.1:0-1718 GCA_035715025.1 Vicinamibacteria bacterium | reverse complement strand
CGCGAGCCGAGCCGGCGCAGTCCTTCGGCCAGGGGCACGAAGGCGGGCCCGAACGGATGCACGTCGCGCACGTTGCCGTGGAGGAGGAACAGGTGCGACGCGCCCGCGTGGTAGCGCTCGAGGACGCCGGCGGTCAGCCAGTCGGGAACGCGGATGTCCTTCATGCCTCCAGCCTCAGGAGGTGGACGCCTTCGGCGCTGCCGATGGCCACGTCCACCCCGTCCAGAGCCGGCGAGGACTGGATCCCGCCCGCGGAGAGTGCCTGGCGGTCCAGCACGCCTCCGCTCGCGTCGAGGAGATAGACACTGCCGTCCGTCGAGGCGCCGATGACGAACGCGCCCGCGGCCACGGGCGAGGACACCACCGGACCGCGGGTCGCAGTCTCGAACCGGGGCGCGCCCGTGCGCAGGTCGAGGCCGTGCAGATGTCCTTCGTGGCAGCCCAGGACCGCGACCTCGCCCGCGAGGCACGCGGACGAATACACGGCGTGGCCGATGGCCGTGCTCCACGCCTCCGTGCCGTCGGCAATCCGCACGGCGGCCACGCGTCCGTCGAAGGCGCCGACGATGGCCGCTTCCGCTCCCACGGCGGGGGAGGCCCTCACCTTGGCCCCAGCCGGGCCGACCACACCACCGCCCCCGTGGCGGCGTCGAGGGCATGAAGGGATCCGTCGTCGCTGCCGCACAGCACGCGCCCGCCGGCCAGGGCGGCCGAGGAGAAGACCGCGCCCACCTTCCGCGTCCAGATCGTCTTGCCTTTGGCGTCCACCGCCACCACCGCCCCCGCTCCCTTGGCATCCACGATGCCCACCACCACGCCGCTGGCGATGGGGAGGGGCGAGGAGCGCACCAGCCCGCCCAGCCGCGCGCGATACCGCTCGGCGCCGGTGGCCACGTCGATCCCGAGCAGCAGCCCCTCGTCGGTGCCGGCGTGCAGGACGCCGTCCGCGAGCGTGGGTGAGCATTCGCTGGGGCCGATGGCGACGGTGTGGAGGACGCGGCCGCGCGCGCGATCGATGAAGAGGAGGCGGCCGTCGGTGGCGGGGACGAGCACGAGGTCGGCGGTGAGGATGGGCGAGGCCACCACCGGCCCCGACGTGAACCGCCAGAGAGGGCGCATGCGCGCGGCGCCCGCGGCCGGACGCGCGCCCGTGCGCGCCGCGTCTCCGCGGAACAGCGGCCAGGCCGTGGCGGCGGACGAGGTGGCTGTGGCCGCGAGCAGCTCGCGCGCGGCCTCCTCCGCCGTCGCGTAGCGATCCGTGCGCCGCGGGGCGGCGAGGGTGGACAGGACGGCGCGGCGCCGCACGGTCGAGACCTCCGCATCGGGGGGGCCGTCGAGGCGCCAGGACGGCTCGGCCGGCGTTCCCAGGGCGAGCGCGCTCAGCAGGCAGCCGAGGCGGAACAGGTCCTCGCTCGTCTCGCCGGCGGCGCCGCCGCTGGTCAGCCGCGGCGCGCCGTCGGCCATGGGGATCGTGTCCGGATCGAGGTCCGGGTGGCGCGGAGGCTGCTCGGCGTGCGCGCGCGCGAGCTCCGCCGCCAGAGCCTGGCCGATCGCGAACACGCGATCCTCCGGCAGGCGCGAGGTGAAGTTGCGCGTCGCGCGCCGAAGGTGGTCGGCCAGCGTCTCCTGTTCCATGCGAAGCGGCGATTATACGGCTGGGCGCCGTCCGTCACGGATCGCCTCGTCCAGGGGCCGCGGCGTCCAGCCCAGCTCGCGTC
>DASTLK010000690.1:0-1648 GCA_035715025.1 Vicinamibacteria bacterium | reverse complement strand
GGGGGGGGCCGCCGCTTGCGCGCGGAACTTATCGCGTATGTCGGGTGGGCGTCAAGGCCAATGGCCGCGGGACGTCGCTACCGTCCTCCCGCCGGCCCCGGTCCCAGCCGCTCCTCCACGAACGTGTTCCATTCGTGGCAGTGCGGGCAGCGCCACAGCATGTCGTCCGCGCGGTACCGGCAGGCGGTGCAGATGTGCGGGTCGCGATAGAAGACGGAGCCCTCGGCGGTGTCGACGTAGGCCCGCGCGGGCGGGACGGGCAGGCCCAGCGCGCGCAGCGTCCGCCACATCTCGAGGTGCACGAGCATGACGTGGGGATTGGTCTCGAGGGCGCGCAGGAGCAGGCCGTGCGCCTCCTCGTGCCTCCCTTCTGCGCGCAGGTGGCGGGCGAGGTTGAGGCGCGCGCGCCAATCGCGCGCGTCCTGGCCGATGATGCGCTCGCAGAGGGCGACGAAGCGAGAGGGCTCGCCCGCGGCCGCGTAGTACCGGGAGAGCCGGTCGAAGGCGAGGTAGGCGCGCTCGGGCACGGCCTGCACGGCGTCCTCGAGGATGGACGCGGCCTTGAGGGGCTCCGCTTCCGCGAAGAGGTCGGCCAGGCCCAGATGAGCGGGAAAGACGCGGCGGTCCAGTGACAGCGCGGTGCGGAAGGCCCGCTCCGCGCCCTCGCGGTTGGCCGCGCGCGCCGCCTCGCGCCCCAGCTCGGTCTGGAGGTAGCCGAGCACGAGGCTGTCGTCGGTCTTGCGGAGGCGGCTCAGGCGGGTCTGCAGCTCGTAGGCCTCGCGCCACTGACGTTGGTCCTCGTGCAGCTTCTGCATCCCGATCAGGGCGTGGATGTTCCGCGGGTCCACGGCCAGGGCCTCCCCGAACGTGCGGGTGGCGCGGTCCAGGAACCCCGCTTTGCGAAAATCGGTGCCCAGCGACGACAGCAGGTGCGCGCGCTCGGAACGGGCGAGGTCGGGGCGCGCGAGCAGGGACTGATGCACCTGGATCGCCCTCTCCGCCTGGCCGGCCTCGCGCAGCAGGTTCCCCAGCACGTGGGACACCTCGACCGCGTCCGGCTCGTCACGCGCGACTTTCGCGAGCTCGCTGATGGCCAGCTCGAGCTGGCCGGCGGCCAGGTAATGCAGGCCCTGGATGTAATGGGGGGAGGCACGGAAGGCGGCGCGGTCCCTCTCCTCGCTGCGGCGCAGGGCGGCGGCCCAGGCGCGCCCGGCCACCACGCCCGCGATCGCCGCGAGCAGCACGGCGAGGAGAGCCGTGTCCGTCAATGGTGGGACGGGGGCGCGGGCCCCCTCACGGCAGGACGGCCCCGATCTCGGCGAGCAGCGGCTCCCATTGTCCGCGCGCCTTCAGGATTGCCTCCAGGAACTCGCGGAAGCAGCCCTGTCCTCCGCGGGCGTCCGTCACCATGAAGGCCTGCGCGCGCACCTCGAAGGGCGCGTCCGCGGGCGCGGCGGAGAGGCCGACCTCGGTGAGGACGCACAGATCGTTGAGGTCGTCCCCCATGTAGGCGACTTCCGGGGGCTTCAGGCCCTGCTCGCGCAGGATCTCCTCGAAGACGGCCCGCTTGTCGGAGACGCCCTGGCGTACCACGTCCAGGCTCAGCTCGGCCGCGCGCGCGGCGACGGATTCCGAGAGGCGGCCGGAC
>DASTLK010000689.1:0-16516 GCA_035715025.1 Vicinamibacteria bacterium | reverse complement strand
TCGAGGACATCTACGAGACGGTCAAGCGGCACCACGCGGGGGCCGACCTCGAGCTGCTCCGCAAGGCCTACATCTTCTCGGCGGTCGAGCACAAGGGACAGACCCGCGCCAGCGGCGAGCCGTACCTCGTGCATCCGCTGGAGGTGGCGGCCATCCTGGCCGAGCTGCGCATGGACCCCGCCTGCGTGGCCGTCGGCCTCCTCCACGACGTCCTCGAGGACACCCTCACCGACGCGGACAAGATCAAGGAGCACTTCGGGCCCGACGTCCTCCACATCGTGGAGGGCGTGACCAAGATCAGCAAGATCCCCTTCTCCTCCTCCGAGGAGCGCCAGGCCGAGAACTTCCGCAAGCTCCTCCTGGCCATGGTGGACGACGTGCGCGTGATCATCGTGAAGCTGGCCGACCGCCTGCACAACATGCGCACCCTGCAGTACCTGCCGGAGGAGCGCCGCACGCGCATCGCGCGCGAGACGATGGACATCTACGCCCCCCTGGCCGGGCGGCTGGGGATGAGCAAGATCAAGAACGAGCTCGAGGACCTGTCGTTCCAGTACCTGGAGCCCGAGTCCTACAGCGAGCTGATGAAGCGCGTGGAAGAGCGGCGCACGCGCGCCATCGAGTTCATCGAGAAGATCAAGGTCACGGTGGCGGAGAAGCTGCAGGCGGCCGGCCTGGAGGCCAACCTGGAGGGGCGCATCAAGCGCCTGCACTCCATCCACCAGAAGCTGCGCAAGCAGCGCATCGACATCGACCAGGTCTACGACTTCGTGGCCCTGCGCATCGTGGTGCCGACGATCCCCGACTGCTACGCCGCCCTCGGCGTGCTCCACAACCTGTGGCGGCCGGTGCCCGGACGGATCAAGGACTTCATCGCCATGCCCCGCCCCAACGGCTACCGCTCGCTGCATACGTCCGTCATCAGCGACGAGGGCCATCCCTTCGAGGTGCAGATCCGGACGCGCGAGATGCACCGCGTGGCCGAAGAAGGCATCGCCGCCCACTGGAAGTACAAGGAGGGGAAGAGCGGCCCGGACAAGGACGACCAGGCCTTCGCCTGGATGCGCCAGCTCCTGGAGTGGCAGCAGGAGGTCAAGGATCCCCACGAGTTCCTCAACTCGCTCAAGCTCGACCTCTACCCGGAGGAGGTCTACTGCTTCACCCCCAAGGGCGAGGTCAAGACCCTGCCCCGCGGGGCCACGCCCATCGACTTCGCTTACGGGATCCACACCCAGGTCGGCCACCAGTGCGTGGGCGCGCGCGTGAACGGCAAGATCGTGCCCCTGCGCTATCGCCTGAAGAACGGCGACATCATCGAGATCCTCACCTCCGCCGGCCACAACCCGAGCCGGGACTGGCTGGCCCTGGCCGTCACCAACAAGGCGCGCTCGAAGATCCGCCACTACCTCAACACGGCGGAGAAGCAGCAGGCGGTCGAGATCGGCAAGAAGCACTTCGAGCGGGAGCTCAAGCGCTACGACCTCTCCGCGCGCAAGGTGGAGGCGGAGAAGGCGGAGGCCCTGGCCCAGGAGCTCGGGGTCGGCTCGAAGCTCGACGACCTCTACGCCGCCATCGGCTACGGCAAGGTCTCGATGCGCCAGGTGCTCGCGCGCCTCGTGCCCGCGGAGAAGCTGGAGGCCCCGCCCGCTCCGGAGAAGCCCACGCCCATCACGGACGCGGTCAAGCGCCTGCTCCGCGTGGGCGAGGAGCGCATCACGGTCAAGGGCTCGGGCGACCTGCTCATCTACCGCGCGAAGTGCTGCAACCCCATCATGGGCGAGCCCATCGTCGGCTACATCACGCGCGGCAAGGGCGTGTCCGTGCACTCCCAGACCTGTCCCAACGTCGTGAACCTCATGTATGACCCCGAGCGGCGCATCGCGGTCGAGTGGGAGCGCGGGGGCGAGGGCGCCTACGAGGTGCGCATCGCCGCCCAGGTCGAAGATCGTCCGGGCGTTCTGGCCGCCATCACCGCCGTGCTCGCATCCATGAACACCGATATCCGCACCGCGGAGGCCAAGACCTTCGACGACCACACCGCGACCATCGACCTCACCTTGCGCATCCAGGACCTCAAGCACCTCGAGAAGGTGGTGAAGTCCATTCGCGGCGTGAGCGGAGTCATCGACGTGGAGCGTCAGACCGTCGCACGCTAGCGACGCCGCGGGTCTTGTCACGAACGCGGGTTGCCGATAGGCTCAGAAACATGCCGAAGAAGCACATCACGAGTCCGGACGCCCCCAAACCGATCGGACCCTACTCGCAGGGCGTGATCTCGGGTGGCCTTCTGTTCGCATCCGGCCAGATCGCCATCGACCCCGCCACCGGCCAGCTGATCGAGGGCGACGTCGCCGCGCAGACGGAGCGCGTGATCAAGAACCTCTTGGCGGTCCTGAAGGAAGCGAAGATGGGCCCCGAGAACGTCGTCAAGACGACGGTGTTCCTGGCCAGCATGGCCGACTTCGCGAAGATGAACGAGGTCTACGAGCGGTTCCTGGGCAAGGAGCCGCCGGCCCGCTCCACGGTGCAGGCGGGAGGCCTGCCCAAGGGGGCCAAGGTCGAGATCGACATGATCGCGGCGTTTTAGACAATTCAGGGGGGCCCGCATCGCAAGGCGGATGGTCCCCCCTGCGCCTTCGGCTACCCCCCCTGCCGCTCGTCGCGGAGTGAATCCGCTCCTCGCTACTTGCCCAGTTGGCAGGCGTGAGGACGGGGCGGGCGTGCGGGCGCGGCTAGGCGGCGGAGGTCGTCGACTTCTTGACCGGCGTCGGCTTGGTGACTTTGCCCGAGCGGAGGCAGCGCGTGCACACGCGCAGCCGTCGCTGGACCCCGCCCATCACCGTGCGGATCCGCTGAAGGTTCGGGTTGAACCGACGGTGCGTCACGTTGTGGGCGTGGCTGATGCGGTTACCGGCCAACGGTCCCTTCCCGCAGACGTCGCAACGCTGAGCCATCTCTAACTACTCCTGTCTGTCTTACTAAGTCAGGGGGGGCACTCGTGCGACACCCCGATGGGCACTCGCGACCCCCCCTGAAACCCCCCTCGCACGACGCCGCCGCTTTGCGGCGCCGTCGTGCTCTCGGCCGGCGGGGAGCTCGAACCCTTCGCGAAACGACCATTATCGGCGGCGGGTTGCCACGGGTCAAGCGGAGGGCCGCGCCGGCGGTGGCGGCGTTGTGACGTCACCGGCCCCGTGCTATATATGTCCGTCCCCTGGCGTGCCCTTCCTGGTGAGTGCTCCGGCACCATGGTCCAGTTCAATTTCACCGAACGGACCATCAAGGCGAAAGTCGTCTACTACGGACCCGCGCAGTCCGGCAAGACGACGAACCTCGAGCAGATCCACCGGCTGACCGACCCCGCCGCCAACAACCGCCTCATCTCGCTCAACACCGCGCAGGATCGGACGCTCTTCTTCGACCTGCTGCCCTTCAGCCTGGGCGCCGTGTCCGGCTACGACTTCAAGATCCAGCTCTACACGGTGCCTGGCCAGGTCCAGTACAACGCCACGCGCCGGGTCGTGCTGGCGGGAGCGGACGCGGTCGTGTTCGTTGCCGACGCGCGCCGCTCGCTGGCCAAGGAGAACCAGGCCGCCTTCGAGAACATGAAGGTCAACCTGCTCGCGAACCGCCTCGTCCCCGAGAAGGTGCCCCTGGTCTTCCAGTACAACAAGCAGGACCTGCCCGAGGTGATGTCGGCGGCCGAGATGAGCAAGACGATCAATCCCTGGGGCCGGCCCGCGCTCGGCGCGGTGGCCGCGCAGGGCCAGGGCGTGATCGAGTGCTTCGTCGCGGTGGTGCAGGACATGCTGGCCGCCATCGCGGTCAAGTACAACCTGAAGGAGAAGGGCCTCGATCCCTCGAGCGTGCCCAGCGTCGTCCAGGAGGCGTTCGCGGAGGTGCTGAAGAACGCGGCCGCGGCCGCGCCCGCCGCCCGGTCTTCGCCGGCTCCGCGCGCGGCCAAGGTCGTGGTGTCGCACGCGACCGACTCCCTGCACGCCGCGCCGCCGCAGACGGGATCGGAGACCGGGCTCGTCTCCGAGGAGCTGCTCCACCGCTCGCTCCGTTCGAACGTGGAGCTCGCGGAGTCCTTGTCGGGCATGGTGCGCGAGATGAACCTGGGCCTGACCGCGATCCTCTCCCAGGCCGAGCTGCTGATGGTCCATCGCGAGGACGCGCGCGACAAGCGCCAGGCCGCGATCCTCGCCATCCAGCAGGAAGCGACGCGGCTCAAGAAAGTCGTCGCGGAGCTCGGCGATCCCTCCGCGGTGTCCGCGCGCGGGACGGGCGATTCCGTCGCATCGTCGCGGCCCCCGGCCTCGCCTCCGCCCACGATGACCTCCTCGCGTTCGATTCCCTCTCCGCCTGCACGCCCGTCCCCTCCGCCTCCGGTGCCGCGGGCCGCTGCGCCGCCGGTCCCGTCCCCGTCCGCCGCCAACGGCAGCCTGCACGAGCTGCTGCAGGACGTGCTCGGCGGCGCGCAGGATGCTCTCGATGCCCAGGAGCTCTCCGTCGACCTGCGCGTGCCCATGACCACCCGCCTGCCGAGCTGCCCGCCCGTCGCCCTGCGGCAGGCCCTGGTGGGAACGGTGGAAGGCCTCGTCACCGCCGCCCTCCGGGGCACGCAGCTCTCGCTTCGCTGCGAGCGCAAGCCCGTCCTGCTCAAGGGACGCGACGGCGAGGTCAAGCGCGATTTCCTGATGCTCGCCCTGGCCCACACCGGCAACCTCTCGCCGGAGGATCAGCAGCGCGTCGTGCAGGGCACCGATCCGGGCCCCCTCGGCCAGGCCACTCGTCTCTTCCGCGAGATGGGAGGGTTCGTCCGCTTCGCGCCCCTCCCCGGCGGCGCGCTCGAGACGCGCGTGTTCCTCCCCGTCGTCTGACCGCGATCACACCGCCCGCTAATTCCGTTGACACTCCGCGACGGCGCCGCTTACGATCGAAAACCGTTGCGCCTCTCGCCGAAGCCCGCTTCGGAAAGGCGCGTCTCGGACGGACCGCCCTCGGGCACTCCCGCAGATAAGATCCGATGAGGAGGCGTTTGATGTCCACATCCACCCGGGCCCTGGCCGCCGCGCTCGCGGCCTGCATTCTCGGCCCCGCGCCCGCGCACGCGGCCGGGTTCGCCATATTCGAACAGGGCGCACGCGGAATGGGCTTCGCGGGCGCGTTCACGGCCCAGGCCAACGATCCCAGCGCCATCTTCCATAACGCCGCCGGCATCGCCTTCCTCAAGGGCAAGCAGTTCTACCTGGGCGGGACCTTGATCCATCCCTCTTCCACCTTCACCGGCGCCGATCCCTTCCCGGGCGCGTCCGTGACGGAGAAGGGCGACACCGGCCTGGTCGTTCCCCCCGCCGCGTATTACACCCAGCCCTTCACCGAACAGCTCGTCTTCGGCATCGGCCTGCACACGCCGTTCGGATTGACCACGTCATGGGCGAGCCCGGACACGTTCAGCGGCCGGTTCCTGTCCGAGAGAGCCGAGCTCAAGGGGTTCTCGATCAACCCCACCATCGCCTACAAGCTCGCCGACCGGTTCGCGGTGGGCGGCGGCCTCGACATCCGCCTGTCGTCCGTGTCCCTCCAGCGGCGCGTGCCCGTCGTGAATCCCTTCACCCAGCGCGCGGTCGACGGCGCCAGCGTGGATCTCTCGAGCAACACCGACGTCGGGTTCGGCTTCAACGTGGGCGCCCTGGCCAAGATCAGCGATTCGCTCTCCGCGGGCGTGCACTACCGGCACCAGGTGAAGGCGACCTACCAGGGCACCGCGAACTTCACCCAGATCAGGACGGGCAACGCACAGCTCGATACGGCCCTCACCGCGCGCCTGCCCCAGGGCAGCCAGGCCCTGACCACCTCCATCGTGTTCCCCGGGATGTTCATGGGCGGCGTCGCCTACACCGCGGGCGACTGGACCTTCGAGGTGGACGCCGACTGGTACCAGTGGTCGAAGTTCAGCCAGCTCAACCTCATCTTCACCGACCGGCCGGACCTGACCCAGTCCATCGTCGAAGACTACAAGAACTCCTGGCAGTACCGCATGGGGCTGGAGCGCCGGCTCAACGAGACCTGGGCCGTGCGCGGCGGGTACTTCTTCGATCAGAGTCCGGCGCCCGCGGCGTCGATCTCCCCGCTTCTCCCCGACGCGGACCGCAACGGCTTCGCCCTCGGCGGCACCTGGAAGACGGGCCGCTTCCACGCGGATGCCGCGATGTGGGTGCTGCTCTCGCCCGCGCGCTCGACGGAGGGAATCAACCGCGACGACTTCAACGGCACGTACAAGAGCCACGCCGTTACCCTGGGGATCTTCCTCGGGTATTCCTTCTAAGGATCACGATGCGCAGACCCGCCTTCATCGCTCTCGCCGCCGTCTTCCTGGGCCCCGCCGCCGTCCGTGCGGATGCGCAGACCAACTTCACGACCTACGTCGCGGTCGGGGACAGCCTGGCCGCCGGGTTCGAGTCCGGCTCCCTCGTCGAGACGCACCAGAACCGCTCGGCGCCGGCGCTCATCGCGCGCCAGGCCGGCGTGCAGGGCTTCCAGCAACCCCTGGTCTCGGAGCCGGGGATCCCGCCCGAGCTCACGCTGGTGAGCCTCGTCCCCGTGCCCGTGATCGCGCCCAAGGCGGCGACGTCGGGCGCTCCCAAGAACCTCGCCCTGGCCCGGCCGTACAACAACCTCGCCGTTCCCGGAGCCACCACCATCGATGCCCTCACCCGTACCACGGACGCGGGCGGGCTCCACGATCTCATCCTGCGCGGGCTGGGTACGCAGGTTCAGCAGGCGGTCGCCCTGCGGCCGACCGCGATCACGCTCTGGATCGGCAACAACGACGTGCTCGGCGCCGCGCTGCGCGGCCGCGCCATCGACGGAGTCACCCTCACGCCGACCGCGACCTTCCGCGCGACCTACGGCCAGATCGTGGCCGCGCTCAAGACGACGGGCGCCTTCATCGTCGCCGCCAACCTGCCCGACGTCACCGCGATCCCGTTCGTCACGACCATCCGGCCCTACGTGGTGAACCCCAGCACGGGCGCGCCCGTGCTCATCGGAGGCGCGCGCGTGCCCCTCATCGGGCCGAGCGGCTCCCTGCCGTCCACCGCCCTCGTGACCCTCGCGGCGTCCACCCTGCTCGGGCAAGGCATCGGCATCCCGACCGCGCTGGGCGGCACGGGGGCGCCGCTGCCCGACGAGGTGGTGCTGGACCCGAGTGAGATCGCCATCATCCAGGACCACGTCGCGGCCAACAACCAGGCCATTCGCGAGATCTGCGGGGCGGCCAACATCCCCGTCCTGGACGTCAACGCGGTGCTGCGCGAGCTGGCCACCACCGGCCGCCACATCGGCGGAATCACGCTCAACGGCGCGTTCCTCGTCGGGGGCGTGTTCAGCTACGACGGAATCCACCCCAACGACGTCGGTTACGCCCTGGTGGCCAACGAGTTCATTCGCGTCATCAACGCGAATGGCGGCAGCCTGCCCCCGGTCGACCTCGGAGCGGTGCTGGGGGTGACGGGGGCGTCCGCGGGCGGCGTCAGCGCGAGCGCGCAGCGTCCCTCTTCGAGCGAGGGGGTCCCGTTCGAGTTCAGCATGGACGCCTACGCGAACCTGCTGGAGGCGTTTCCGCGGCTGGATCGGCGATAAGAAACTCGATCCATCTACGAACGCCGGCTTAGACGGAAGATCGTCGCGGATCCGGCGGCGCCTCCGCCAGCAGCGCTTCGACACGATGCCTCACGTCGTCGGGCATCGTGGTCGGCGTCGCGGCCTCGCGGCAGAGCCGCGCGAGATCTTCCAGGTCCTGGCGCACGAGCTGGCAGTTGCTGCACTCCGCGAGGTGGCGATTCACCTCCTCGCACACGTCCGCCGGGAGCGTGCCTTCCATCAGTTCCGTCAGCCGGTCGTCCAGTTGCGCGCAGGTCATGCGACCGCTCCTCGGAAGTGTTGGGACAGCCGCGCGCGCAGGCGCATGCGGGCCCGATGCAGGTGCACGCGTACGGTGCCGGGGGGAAGGCTCAAGATGTCCGCGACCTCTTCGGTAGGCCGGCCTTCGACCTCGCGCAGCTCGAAGACGAGGCGCTGGAGCGGCGTCAGCTCCATGAGGGCCTTCTCCAGGGCTTTCCGTGTCTCGCTGCCGAAGAGGATCTCGTCCGGCTGGCGGGACCAGGTGGGAGCGCCGCCCAGCCGGTCGTCGTCGGGCGGGCGGGAAGAGGCGTCCTCTTCGGGCATCGGGGCCTCCCGGCCTCGGGCCCGCAGGAGGTCGATGGCCTTCGTGTAGACGATGCGGTGGAGCCAGGTGCCGAGGCGGGCCTCCCCGCGGAAGTCGTCCACCCGCTGCAGGGCGGTGGCGAAGGCCTCCTGGACCGCGTCCGAGGCGAGGTCGGGATCGCGCGTGATCCGCAGGGCGAGCGAATACAGTCGATCGCCGTGCTCGACGAGCGCCTTGGCCAGCGCCTCCCGCCGGGAATGCCCGGGGTCCGAATCAGGCATGCCGCCCACTGTAGCGCGATGTCGGCCGGCGGAGGGAGGACCATGTCAGGGTTTGCCACGCCGGCTTCCTCGCGCGCGCACCACGGCCCCCTGCTGGATCTGAGTCCCGCGACCTGTCTGGTCCAAATCCCACGTTAGACGGGCCATCCGCGCGTCCGTTACAACTCCTCACGCCGGGGGGATCAAGCCACCCGGTGGAAATGGGCCTCCAGGGCCTCCGCAATCGACTCGGGAGTGATGTCCCAGTTGTCCCGGTCGTAGACCGCCTTGCCTTCCTTGAAGAGCAGGAGCTGCGGCGACTCGTGCCGGACCCCCGTCATCTCCGCCACGCGATTGCTGGCGGGGCGGGCCTCCACCACGCGGATGATGCCCAGGGGCACGTCCTCGCGGGCCTCGAGCTGGGCCTCGACGTGCTGGAACATCTCGTTCGTCTTGTGGCAGGTGCCGGCCTTGAAGATGGCGGCGGCCGGGTTCTCCCGGACGAAGGCGTCGACCTGGGCGGGCGAGACGAGGAAGTGAATGCGGTCCTTGAGGGCCAAGGAATACCTCCGTTCACCCCATTGTAGCGGCGGACGCGACCGTCAGGCCTTGAGCATCTTGCGCAGCACCGTTTGCAGGATCCCGCCATTGCGGTAGTAGTTGATCTCCACCGGAGTGTCGAGGCGCGCGACCACCACGAAGGCGGCGCGGCTGCCGTCGGCGCGGACCATGTCGATGGTGACGTCCTGGCGGGGGACCCAGTCGCCGGACACGCCCACGATGGTCAGCGTCTCCATCCCCGTGATGCCGAACGTCTCCGCGCTCTCGCCCGGCTTGAACTGCAGGGGCAGGACGCCCATGCCCACGAGGTTGCTGCGGTGGATGCGCTCGTAGCTCTCGGCCAGGACCGCGCGCACGCCGAGCAGCAGCGTGCCCTTGGCCGCCCAGTCGCGCGAGGACCCGCTGCCGTATTCCTTGCCCGCCACCACCACCAGGGGAGTGCCCTCCTCCCGGTAGCGCACGGCGGCGTCGTAGATGGGCATGACCGCGCCGGAGGGGACGTGCACGGTCACGCCGCCCTCGACGCCCGGCACCATCAGGTTCTTCAGCCGGATGTTGGCGAAGGTGCCGCGCACCATCACGCGGTCGTTGCCGCGGCGCGAGCCGTAGGAGTTGAAGTCCTTCCGCGCGACGCCCTTCGACTTCAGGTACTGGCCGGCGGGGCTCTGCTCCGCGATGTCGCCCGCGGGCGAGATGTGGTCGGTGGTGACGGAGTCGCCGAGCAGGCAGAGGATGCGCGCGCCCACGACGTCGCGGGGAGGCCGCACGTCCAGGGTCAGCTCCTGGAAGAAGGGCGGCTCCTGGATGTAGGTCGAGTCGTCGCGGAACTCGAAGAGGTCGCCTTCGGGCACCTTCACCGCGTTCCAGGTCGGGTTGCCGTCGAAGACGTTGGCGTAGGTCGAGGCGAACATCGTCTCGTTGATGCGCGCCTCCAGCTCCGCGACCTCCTGCTGGCTCGGCCAGACGTCCGAAAGGTAGACGGGCTTGCCGTCGCGGCCCGTCCCCAGCGGCTCCCGGGTCAAGTCGATCGCAGTCGAGCCGGCCAGGGCATAGGCGACGACGAGGGGCGGCGAGGCCAGGTAATTGGCCTTCACGTCGGGGTTGATGCGGCCCTCGAAGTTGCGATTGCCGGACAGCACCGACGCCGCCACCAGCTTGGCGTCGGTCACGGCCTTGTGCACGGCTTCGGGCAGCGGCCCGCTGTTGCCGATGCAGGTCGTGCAGCCGTAGCCCACCACGTTGAAGCCGAGGTTCTCGAGATGGGGCATCAGGCCCGACTGCTTGTAGTACTCGGTCACCACCTTGGAGCCGGGGGCGAGGCTGGTCTTCACGTGGGCGGGGGGGCGCAGGCCGCGCTCGTCCGCCTTCTTGGCCAGGAGGCCCGCGCCCAGCATCACCGAGGGGTTGGACGTGTTCGTGCAGCTCGTGATGGCGGCGATGACGACGGCGCCGTGGCCGATCTCCGTCTTCCGGCCGCTGATCTCGACCGTGCCCGTCTTGCCCACGTCCGCGGCCGACAGCCCGAACCCGCGCTCCTTGACCGGCGCGGTGAGGGCCTGGGCGAACTGCGCCTTCATCTGCGCGAGCCCGACGCGGTCCTGCGGCCGTTTGGGCCCGGCCAGGCTGGGCTCCACGGTGGACATGTCGAGGGCGAGGGTGTCCGAGAAGACGGGGTCGGGGTTGGTGTCGGTGCGGAAGAGGCCCTGCGCCTTGCCGTAGCGCTCCACGAGCGCGGCCTGGGTCTTTCGGCCCGTCCGGCGCAGGTAGCGCAGCGTCTCGTCGTCGACGGGGAAGAAGCCGCAGGTCGCGCCGTACTCGGGAGCCATGTTGGCGATGGTGGCGCGGTCGGCCAGGCTCATCTGGCCGAGGCCGGTGCCGAAGAACTCGACGAACTTCTCGACCACGCCCTTCTTGCGCAGCATCTGGGTGACGGTGAGCACGAGGTCGGTGGCGGTCACGCCTTCGCGCAGCTTGCCCGTCAAGCGGAAGCCCACGACCTGCGGCGTCACCATGTACAGCGGCTGGCCCAGCATGGCCGCCTCCGCCTCGATGCCGCCCACGCCCCAGCCCAGCACGCCGAGGCCGTTGATCATCGTGGTGTGCGAGTCCGTCCCCACCAGGGTGTCCGGGAAGGCGAGGCTGCGCGTGTCGCGCCTCCCCGTCATCACGCCCTGGGCGAGGTACTCGAGGTTCACCTGGTGCACGATCCCGGTGGCGGGCGGAACGACGCGGAAGTTCTGGAAGGCCCTGGCCCCCCACTTCAGGAACTCGTAGCGCTCGCGGTTGCGGCCGAACTCCATCTCCGCGTTGCGCGCGAGCGCGTCGGGCGTGCCGAACACGTCCACCTGCACCGAGTGGTCCACCACGAGGTCGACGGGGACGAGCGGGTTGATCCGGCGCGCGTCGCCGCCCAGCCGCTTGACCGCCGTACGCATGGACGCGAGGTCCACGACCGCGGGCACGCCGGTGAAGTCCTGCAGGATGACGCGCGCGGGCATGAAGGGCAGCTCGACGTCGGCCGGGCGCAGCGCGTTCCAGCCGGCGAGCCGTTGGACGTCCGCCTCCGTCACCAGCTCCCCGTCGACGTTGCGCAGGACCGATTCGAGCAGGACCTTGATCGAGAACGGCAGGTGATCGAGGCCCGTGGCCAGGCCTTCGCGTTCCAGGGCGCCGAGGCGGTAGTAGGAGACCGGCCCCTCGCCGGCATCGAGCGTATCGAGGGCCCCGAAGGCGTCGGTCTTCATGAGGGAAGTCTAACTCCGCGCGGTCGCGAGGGAGTACGTCGCGGGCCCGCGATGGAAAGACACGGCCGCGCTGTCCGCGTCGAAGAACCGCAGCGGCCAGTCCGCGGCCTGGCGGATCCCTACGCGCGTCGTGACGCCAATGCGGCGCGCGGGGCTTCCTTCGCGGAGGTAGAGCGCGCGGTCCGCATCGAACAGGTGGCGGCCGCTCAGGGCCGTGTCGATGGCCAGGGCGCGGCAGAGCCGGCCGGGACCGGTGGCCGCGCCCGGCGCGAGGCCGGCCAGCGGCTCCGCCGCCCGGATGAGGACGCACCCCGCCGTCCCCTCGCGCTCGACCGCGAAGTTCAGACAGTGGTGCATGCCGTAGATGAAATAGACGTAGACGGTGCCCGGCGGCCCCCACAGCGGCGCCGTCCGCGTGGTGCGGCCGCGGAAGGCATGCGCGGAGGGATCGTCCTGGCCCAGGTAGGCTTCGGTCTCCACGATCCGGGCCGCGCGCACGGCGCGTCCGTCGCCACGCACGATCACGGTGCCGAGGAGAAGGCGGGCCGCTTCCGCGGGGGGACGCGCGAGCAGGTCGAGTAGGCGTTGCCGCTGGGCCGCGCCCGGGAACGCGGTCACCGCTCTCACCTCCCGATCTTAGCCCGGCCGCTTGCCGTTAGAATCCGGGCCATGTCCTTCTCCCGCCTCACCGCGTGCGCTTGCCTTCTCCTTGCCACCACCGCCCACGCCGCCGAAGAGGCTGGCCCCGGGCGCGACCCCGCGCAGCCCATCGACGAGGGCTACACGCGCAAGATCCGCGAGTACACGACCGAGCCCTTCTTCCTTTCGCCGCTCGTGGACTATCTCCCCGCCTCGCCGGAGGTGCCCACGCCGCAGGCCGTGCTCGGCGACGTCGCGGGCGCTCCCGGCAAGCTGCCCTACGCCGCCGACGTGTACCGCTACATGCGCCTGCTCGCGTCCAGGAGCCCGCGCGTGAAGGTGCGCACGATCGGCCGGACGGAAGAGGGCCGCGAGATGATCGCGGTCGCGGTGGCGTCGGAGCCGCTGCTCGCGGCCATGGACGACAACCGCGTTCGCCTGGGCAAGCTCGCCGACCCGCGTACGATCGCGATGGACGACGCGGAAGCGGACCGCCTGGTCGCCGCGTCCGTCCCCGTCTACTACGTCACCGGTACCATCCACTCGCCGGAGACGGGCGCGCCCACTGCCCTCATGGAGCTGGCCTATCGCCTGGCCGTGGACGAGAGTCCCTACGTCCGCTACATCCGCGACCACGTGATCACCCTGATCACGCCGGTGGTCGAGGTGGACGGGCGTGACCGGCAGGTCGACGTCTACAACTGGCACCTCGCGCATCCGAAGGACAACTGGCCGCCCCTCGTCTACTGGGGGCACTACGTCGCCCACGACAACAACCGCGACGCCATGGGCCTGACCCTCGACCTCACGCGCAACGTCCTCGGCGAGTACCTGTTCCAGAAACCGCAGGTGTTGCACGACCTGCACGAGTCGGTGCCGTTCCTCTACGACAACACCGTGGGCGACGGTCCCTACAACGCCTGGCTCGATCCGATCCTCACCAACGAGTGGCAGATGATGGGCTGGAACAACGTCTCGGAGATGACGCGCCTGGGCATGCCGGGCGTGTTCACGCACGGCGACTTCGACACCTGGAGTCCCGGCTACCTCATGTTCATCGCCGCGTCCCACAACGGGATCAGCCGGCTCTACGAGACCTTCGGCAACGCGGGCGCGGACACGGTGGTGCGGCGGCTTTCTCCCGACGAATACGCGCGCACCTGGTACCGGCAGAACCCGCCCCTGCCGCGCGTGAGCTGGTCGCAGCGCAACAACAACAACTACGAGCAGACGGGGCTCCTGGTCTCGCTGCACTACTTCGCGCAGAACGCGCCGGCCTTCCTGCGCAACTTCTACCTGAAGAGCAAGCGGTCGATCGAGAAGCCCAGGCTCGAGGGACCGGCCGCCTACGTCTTTACCGCCGACGAGCCGCGGCCGGGCGCGCAGGCCGAGCTGCTCCGGGTGCTGCAGCGCCAGGGCTGCGAGATCACGCGGGCCTCCGCCGCCTTCGACGTGGCCATGCCCGTCCGCAAGGAGAAGGACAAGGACGAGAAGCCGGCGGGAGGCGAAAAGGCCTCCGCCGAGAAGTCGAAGACGGAGACGCGGCATTTCCCGGCCGGCAGCTACGTCGTCCGCATGGACCAGCCCTACAGCCGCATCGCCGACATGCTCCTCGACTACCAGTACTGGAGCCCGGACGATCCGCAGAAGCATCCCTACGACGACACGGGCTGGACGTTCGGCGAGCTGTTCGGCGTGCAGGTGGCGCGCGTCGCCGATCCGGCGGTGCTCGCCGTCGCCGCCGAGCGCGTGAGCGGCGAGGTGAAGGCCCCGTCCGGGGTCGAGGGATCGGGTCCGGTGCTGGCCGTCAATCACAACGCCGACATCGGCCTGGTGGCGCTCCGCTATCGCTTCAAGGACGCCTCGTTCGAGGCGGCGGAGGAACCCTTCGAAGCGGGAGGGACCAAGTTCGCGCGCGGCTCGTTCCTCATCCGCGGAGTGAGCGCCGCCGACGCGGGCCGGGTGGCGGCCGAGCTGGGCCTGAAGGTGCATGCGCTCGCCGCCGCGCCCTCGGTGAAGACGCATGCCCTGCGCGCGCCGCGGGTGGCCCTGCTGCACAGCTGGCTCAGCACGCAGGACGAGGGCTGGTGGCGGATGGCCCTCGACCAGCTCAAGCTGCCCTACGACTACATCAGCGTGCAGACGGTGGCGGCCACGCCCGCGCTGCGCGCGCGTTGGGACGTCATCGTCTTCCCGCCCGTGGGCCGAACCGCGGCCGCGATCGTGGCGGGCATGCCGCGCTGGGGGAACCCGCTGCCCTGGAAGGCGACGCCCCTCACCCCGAACATCGGCCGCATCGACTCCACCGACGACATGCGCCCGGGCCTGGGCGCGGCCGGCGTGCAGAGCCTGCGCGACTTCGTCGCCGCGGGCGGACTGCTCATCGGCATCATGGACACGGCGGAGCTGGCCGTCAGCTACGGTCTCACCCAGGGCGTGGCGCTGGGGCGGGCGGAGAAGTTCAAGGCGCCGGGCACCATCGTGCGCGCGCGGGTGGTGGACGCGGCCAGTCCCATCGTCTACGGCTACGCGGATTCGTTCTCCATCTACACGGCGGACGGGCCCATCTTCAACCTCAGCAACATGGCCGGCGGCCGCGGACGCCGGCGGCCACCGGAGGAGACGGAGCGTCCGACCGGGCGCGGCACCGCCGAAGAGCCCGACCTCCCGCAGGGCCGCCCCTTCGCCGAGCCGCCGGAGGAGCCCAAGGCGGAGGCCTGGGAAGCGCTGCCCTTGACCGAGGAGCAGCGCCGAAACCCGATCTACGTCATCCCTCCCGCGCAGCGGCCGCGCACGGTGCTGCGCTACGGGGATGCGAAGGATCTGCTCGTCTCCGGCCTCCTGGAGGGCGCGGGCGACATCGCGAAGCACCCGGCGGTGGTGGACGTGCCCGTCGAGAAGGGCCACGTCGTCCTGTTCTCCAACAACCCGGTCTAGCGCGGGGAGACCCTGGGCAGCTATTTCCTCGTGTTCAACGCCATCTTGAACTTCGACCAGCTCGGCGTGGGCCGCACGTTGGATACGGAGTGACTTCGCACCGGAGGGGGATTTGACGGGTGGCGGCGATGCGCGTATACCCGTTTCCATTCTCGCGCCGTGACTGCGAGGTTTCCAAGAGGCATCCATGTCGCCCGTACGCGTCGCGCTGCTCAGCGACGATAGGCTCTTCCGTGAAGGCCTGGCCTGCGTCCTCGGGGCCGAGACCTCCATCGTGGTCGTCGAGAGCTCGGGGGAGCCGCCGCGTGGGGTCGGTCTCGACGTCCTCATCGTAGACAGCCGCACCGAGGGCGCCCTCGGGATGTGCGCAGCGGTCAAGCGCAGCCACGGCCCGGCCGTGATCTTCGTGTCGGCACCCGAGGAGGACGCCTGGACTCATGGAGTGCTGGGCGCCGGCGCGCGCGGCATCCTGGGCAAGGGTGCCCGGACGGACGACCTGGTGCAGGCCGTGCGCGTGGTTCACCAGGGAGGCGTCTGGGCGCCGCGCCGGGTCCTGGCGGAGTGCATCACCCGGCTCACGGGTGCGTCCGCGGCGCGCTCGGCGAGCGAAGTGGTGCTCGAGCACCAGTTGAGCAGCCGGGAGCGCGAGGTCTTCCGGCACGCGGCCACGGGTCTCAGCAACAAGGAGCTGGCCGACCGCCTGGCCATCAGCCGCGCCACCGTCAAGGCGCACCTCACGCAGATCTTCCAGAAGCTCGGCGTGAACGGACGGGCCCAGCTCGCCGCCGTCTATCACGGCGTGGTGCCGCCGAAGACCCGGGCCGGCAACGGCCGCGACGCAGGGCCAACGGTCGTACGACTGAAGGCGTAGTCCGCCCCCCGACAACTAGCCATTCCGCCAATTGACCGGCCGCGCCCGCGCGCCGATGATCGCGCTCCGTTCCCTCCGCACCATTCCACCGTCCCAAATCCGGTATTCGAACCGCGGATGCACGGAGACCGTTCGGAGTCGATTCACGCGTGGGCGAAAGAGAGGCGACGATGGCGGTCAGCGATCTGAAGCGAGTGGGCAGTGCGTGGCGCCGGCGCCGTGAGCGTCTCGGAGCGGCGGCCGCACTCGTCCTGCTCTCCCTGGCTTCGCCCGGCCTCTTGCGTGCGGATCC
>DASTLK010000688.1:0-1715 GCA_035715025.1 Vicinamibacteria bacterium | reverse complement strand
CCTTCCGCCGGTCCATCTCGGTCAGCGTCGCCCCCAGCATCTCCCAGGCGTCGCGCATGTCGGGGTTGGCGCGGACCACCTTGCGCAGCTGGTCGACAGCCTCCGCCCGGCGTCCGCCCAGCCGGAGGGACAAGCCCGTCTTGAAGTCTTCGTAGGCCTGGATGTGGTCCTTGGGGTCGGGCCGCGGGCCAGTGGACGGCTGCGTGCCCGCCGACCCCACGTAGCCGAGCGCCTGCAGCTTCTCGCGCACGTCGCTCGGCACCTCCTCGGGGGCGGATGCGGCCCCGCCCGCGCCACGCTGCTCGAGCCACGTGTTCATGGCCGTGGCCACGCTCGCCCGCTCCGCCGCGAGGTTGCGCTGCTCGGCCTTGTCGCTGGAGAGGTCGAACAGCTCTGGACGCGGGGCCCGCACGTAGCGGTACCGCCCCTCGGTGGCCGCGAACAGCTCGCTCCAGCCGAGGTGATAGCGCGGATAGAAGGTCTCGGAGTACACGGGATGGCCGGAGCCCGCGCCGGAGAGCGCGCCGCGCAGGGAGACGCCGTCGAGGCCCTTCGCTTCGAGGCCGGCCAGCTCGAGCAGCGTGGGCGCGAGGTCGGCCTGGGCCACCGTGCCCGCCACGCGCGTGCCGCCGTGGACGCCGCGGGGCAGGCGCAGGACGAGCGGGATGTGCACGGCTTCGCGGTAGAGGAAGATGCCGTGCTCCGCCTCGCCGTGGTCGCCGAGCCCCTCCCCGTGATCCGAGGTCACGGCGATGATGGCGCGGTCGTAGAGGCCGCTCGTCTGGAGGGCCCCGAGCAGGCGCCCGACGAGCTCGTCCGCATAGGCGACCTCGCCGTCGTAGGGGAGGGCGTGGCCGCGGTAGCGGGGCGGCGGCGTGTAGGGCGAGTGGGGCTCGTAGAGATGGAGGAAGGCGAAGAAGCGCGCGCCCTTCTGGGTCCCGATCCAGCGCGAGAGCGCCTCCACGGCGACGGCGCCGTCGCGCTGGAGGTTGCCGATGGATTCCGTCCCCCCTTCCACCTCGATGGCGTCGTCGTAGAAGTCGAAGCCCTGCGCGATCCCCGTCGTCGCCCGCAGGACGTAGGCGGAGACGGCCGCCCCCGTGTGCAAGCCGGCCGCCTTGAAGCGGGTGGCCAGCGTGGCGTGATCGGGAGAGAGCCGGAAGCCGATGTTGTCGCGCACGCCGTGGTGCGGGGGCAGGAGGCCGGTCAGCATCGAGGCGTGCGCGGGCAACGTGAGGGGACAGTGGCTGTAGAGATCGTCGAAGACGATGCCCTCACGGCCGAGCCGGTCGATGTGGGGAGTGGACCCCGCCCCGTATCCGTAGAGGGGCAGGTGATCCGCGCGCAGGGTGTCGATCGAGATGACGACGACGGGCGCATCCGGAAACACGGAGGCGGAGCCGCCGGAAGACCGGCAGGCCCAGAGGGTCGCGCCCGCGAGAAGCGTCGTGAGCGCCGCGCGCCGCATTCCTCTGGCGATCTTACCCCGAGCCCCATCGTGGCCGCGTGCTAACATCGGCGGCTCCGGCATGAAGGAGATCGTCACCGCCGAAGACGTCCAGTCCGTGCCGCCGGGAGGCGAGATCACGGCCGCGCCGGGCGCGATCGTGACGCCCTGGGCCCGCGAGATGGCGGCCTCGCGCGGCGTGCGCATCGTGCACGGCCCCGCGCGCACCGACGGCCAGGTGGTGGCCCTGGGCGCCGATCACGGCGGG
>DASTLK010000687.1:0-4459 GCA_035715025.1 Vicinamibacteria bacterium | reverse complement strand
CTGCCGATCTCGGTCAGGCCCAGCGTGGTGAGCCCGTTGATGAGGCCCGGATAGACCGTCTTCCCCGTGCCGTCGATGACCTCCGCCCCCGCGGGCACGGCCGCGTCCGCCCCCACCGCCGCGATCTTGCCTTCGGACAGGACGATCGTGCCCTTCTCGATGACGGGACCGGACACGGTGACGATGCGGGCGCCGCGGATCGCGATCGCGCGGGGGGCGTCCGCGGCGAGCGCGATCGTGGCCACCAGCGGCGCGACCGCCATCATCCCGAAGCGCGCGGCCTTCATCGCCCGCCTCCCGCGACCGCGATCGTGCCCTTCCCGTCGTCGTGGGCGCGGTCGAAGTAGACGATCCCGTCCACCAGGGTCATCTCCACCCGCGTGGCCGGATCGAACGGATGGGCGCTGAAGATCGCGATGTCGGCGTCCTTGCCCACCTCGATCGAGCCCACCCGCTTGTCCACGCCGAGCTGCCAGGCCGGATTCAGGGTGACCATCTTCAGGGCCTCGACCTCCGAGACCCCGCCGTACTTCACGGCCTTGGCCGCTTCCCAGTACAGGCGGCGCGCCCGCTCGTCGTCGTCGGAGTTGAGGGAGACGTTGACGCCGTGGGCGGCCATGATGGCGGCGTTGTAGGGGATGGCGTCGAAGGCCTCCATCTTGTAGCCCCAGAAATCCGCGAAGGTCGAGGCCCCGGCCCCGTGCTTCGCGATCTCGCTCGCGACCTTGTATCCCTCGAGCACGTGCTGGAACGTGCGCACCTTGAAGCCGAACTCGTCCGCGAGGTGGATGAGCATCAGGATCTCGTCCGCGCGGTAGCAATGGGCGTGCACGTAGACCTTGCCCTCGAGGATGCCGCGCAGCTCGTCGAGCTGGAGGTCCTTGCGAGGGGCGAGGGGACGCTCACCCCTGGCCCCGGCCGCCCGGACCTTGGCGTCGTACTCGTCCCACTCCCGCTTGTAGTCCTGGGCGCGGCGGAAGGCGTCGCGCAGCACGACCTCGACCCCCATGCGCGTGGCCGGGTAGCGCGTGGTGCCGGGCACCCGGAAGTTCGAGCGCTTGGGGTTCTCGCCCAGCGCGAACTTGATCCCGGGCGGCGCGCCCTCGAAGACGAGCTCCTTGGCCGTCTTCCCCCAGCGCATCTTGATGACGGCGTTCTGTCCCCCGATGGGATTGCAGGAGCCGTGCAGGACGTTCGCGGAGGTCACGCCCCCCGCCAGCTGGCGGTAGATGTTGACGTCGTGCTGGTCGAGCACGTCCGCGATGCGCACCTGGGCGGTCACCGCGTCCGTGCACTCGTTGACGCCGCCTTCGATCGCGGTGTGCGAGTGGGCGTCGATGAGGCCGGGGACCACGTAGCGGCCGGCGGCGTCGATCACGCGTGCGGCGGCGGGAACGGCGACGTCCGTCCCCACCGCGGCGATGCGGCCGTCGCGGATGAGCACGGTGGCGTTCGCGATCGTGCCCTGGGGGCCGACGGTGATGACGGTGCCGCCGCGGATGGCGATCGTCTCCGTCGCGCGGGTCGGCGCGGGCGCGGCCGCGAGGACGGCGAACAGGCCGAGGACGAGGGGATTCATCGCAGGTCCTCCACCGCGGGCGAAGGGCTGGGCTTGGTGTCGTGCTTCTCGTCGGGCTCGTAGAGCACGCCGTCGACGAAGACCATCTTCGCCTTCGTGTCCTTGGCCAGCGGCTCGCCCGCCCAGACCACCACGTCCGCGATCTTCCCCGCCTCCAGGCTGCCCAGCCGGTCGGCGACGCCCAGCACCTCCGCCGGGGCCAGGGTGACGGCCCTGAGGGCCGCCTCCGCGGGCAGGCCGCGGTCGATGGCCTTGCGCACGCCGGCCAGGAAGTCGGGGGCGAAGGCGGAGACGAGAGCGAAGCTCACCCCCGCCTTGTGCAGCTCGGCGGGGTTGCGCTCGGCGTCCGCGATCTCCTGGCGCTCCTTGTCGTCGTCGGGGGCTCCGAAGTCGGGCGCGCGGGCCGGGTCGAAGTTCACGCTCACGAGCAGAGGCAGCTTGCGCGCCTTGACGATCGGGGCGACGCGGGCGGCCTGCGGCGCCTCCGCCACCGCCACCCGCACCTTGAACTCGTCGGCCAGGGCCAGCGCGCGCAGGACGTCGTTCTCGCGGGACGCAGTGACGATCAGGAGCTCCTTGCCCGCGAGGACGTCCTGCCAGGCCTGCAGGGCGGCGTCATAGGTGGGCCGCTTGTGCCCGCGCGCCCCCGCCTCGTACGCCTTCCACTCCTCGCGATACCGCGCGGCGTCGTAGAGGGCTTGTCGCGCGTAGGCGACCGTGCCCATGAGCGAGCCCGGGTAGGTGCGCGGCAGGGAGGTCAGGTGGAGGTGCAGGGCCGCGGGCTGCCGCAGCACCATCGCCTCCAGCTTCTCGCCGCCCAGGTTGAGGAGGACGCTCTGGCCGGGCAGCACGCCTTCGCGCGGGATGACGAGCGCGGTCGTGATTCCGCTGTCGCGCGCCTTCAGCGCATCGGCCAGCCGCACGCGATCGAGGGCGAGCGCCTGCGGCGCGAGGGGGTTCGCGGCCGGAGTGGGAGCCGGCCCGCCGCCGGACGCCGTCCGCGCGGGAAGCCCGATGGCGCCGAAGCCGTCCACGAGCCCGGGGGTGACGGTCAGGCCCGTGACGTCGATGACCCGCGCGCCCACCGGGACCGCGACGCCGGCCCCCACGGCGTCGACCAGACCGTCGCGGAGAACGACCGTGCCCTTCTCGATCACGGGGCCGGAGACGGTGAACACGCGGCCGCCGACGAGCGCGTAGATCTCACCGTGGGCGGCCTGCCCGCGCGGGGAGACGAGGACGGCCAGCATCAGGCCGGCGAGGATCGTACGCGCGCGCATCAAGTGCGAGAGGGGCCGTGGCGGAGGGCGAAGACCCAGGCCGCGGCGGCGCGGGAGGCGTAGGCCTCCATCAGCCGGTCGTCATCCGATTCGCCGTCCGGATCCGCGAGCACGAGCGTGCCGACGTGGACGTCCGGAATGGCCAGGGGAACGAGGAAGAGGGGCTGGCGGTCGAGCCCGACGGAGGGGGCGACGCTCGCGGACTGCTCGGCGTCCAGCCGCCGCGCCGTACGCGTGAGGAGCGCGGGGGCCACCGGTTGGTCCGACACTCCCGCGCCCTCGCCGCGCGCGGCCACGCGCGTATCCCCGTCGCCTTCGAGCACGAGCACGCCGCCGGCGTAGGACCCGATGCGCAGGGCCCCGTCGAGGATGATGCGCGCGAGCTCCGCGGGCGTGCGGCCGGCGAACACGGCCTCGTCGACGGTCACGACGCGCTCCATCAGCGCGGCGTAGCGCCGCACCTTCTCCAGGAGCTGGGCCTTGCGGATGGCGGCCGCGGAGGAGAAGGCGACGGCCTTGGCCCGGTGCAGGTCCTCCTCGTCGAAAGGGTCGACGCGGTGGCGGTCCAGGCAGAGGACGCCGATGACCTCGCCTTCGACCAGGAGCGGGATCCCGGCCCAGGAGCGGATGAGCTCGGCCCCTTCCTCGCGCGTGAATCGCTCGTCGATGGTGACGTCGGCCAGGGCCAGGGGCGCGCGGCCGTTGCGCAGCGTCTCGTGGAGGGGGGACTGGAAGGTGCGCCCCCGGATGCTGGCGGGATCCGGGAACCCGCGCGAGGCCAGGATGCGGAACGACCCATCGGCCTCGAGCAGGCCGAGCGAGCAGGAATCGAAGACCACGATGCGGGCGAGCTGCTTGAGGACCTCCTCGATCGTGTCGTCCAGGCTGGGCTGGCGGTTGATGGCCTCCAGGACGTCGCGCAGCGTCTCCGCCTCCGCGCGCCGCTCGCGCTCCGTCTCCACCGTCGCGTGCGGGGTCTCCCAGCGCCGCTCGCGTGCGATCTCCTCGCGCAAGGCGTCGAGCGCCTCCGCGCGATCCTTTTCCGCGAGGTGGGCCAGCCGCTTCTCGACCTCGCGGAGGAGCCGGTCAGTGTTCATGGATGGGTCCGGGGGAGTCTACAACAGCCCGCGCGGGACATAGAATCGAGGATGGTGGAAGACCCGGCTCGCGAGCACATCCTCTTCGTCTGCACGGCCAACGTGGACCGGAGCCGTACGGCGGAGGACCTCTACCGCGACGACCCCCGCTTCGAGGTGCGCTCCGCGGGTACGGCGCCGTTCGCGAAGAACCCCCTCACCCGCGAGCTGATGCAGTGGGCCGACCGCGTTTTCGTCATGTGCGAGAAGGAAGACCGCCACCACACGCTGATCAAGCTGCGGTTCCCGGACACCGATCGGCCGGTGGTGGACCTGGACGTCGAGGACCGCTGGCCGCGCGGCGACCCCGAGCTGGTGCGCCGGGTCCTCAAGAGCCTGCGCCCGCACCTGGGAGCCCCGCGGCAGAAGGGCGACGGCCGGCACTAGTCGCGCCCGCCGCGGTCAGTCGCGGGAATGGCGGAGAGGACAGGATTCGAACCTGCGGTACCTTGCGGTACTCCGGT
>DASTLK010000686.1:0-12376 GCA_035715025.1 Vicinamibacteria bacterium | reverse complement strand
CAGGACGACCACGTCCACGTTCACCACGTCCACGCCGGAAGGGAACGCGGTCGACGCCTGGGCCGTGGCCGCAGGCTGGGGTCGCGCTTCGCCAAGCGGGGCCCCGGCGGTGGCGACGGCCAGGGCCAGCAGCGCCGGGGTCAGGACATTCGTGCGCACGCGCGGGTCTCCGAGACGGAAAACGGGGGCGGGATTGCTCCCGCCCCCGAAAGTCTACGACCTTCGACGTCTAGGTGGTTACCACTCGAACCGGGCGCCGACGCGGACCGCGCGCGGAGCCTGGAAGGACGGAGTGGAGGAGAGGCCGCCGTTCACGGGCAGACCCAGGTTTGGATTGAACGTCTGGAAGCCCCGGTCCCGGTAGTTGTCGAAGTTGGTAGCGGTCTGCCGGTTGAACACGTTGAACACGTCCGCCATCAGCACCACGCGCTGCTTGTCGTTGATCTTCATCGTGTAGTCGACGTGCGCGTCGAGCGCGGTGTCGGAGGCGGTGCGCTTCTTGAAGCCGTCGATGGTCTGGATGCCCTCGCCGCGCAGCGTGTCCGGGATCTCGCCGGCATTTTGATATGCGGGGTTGGAGTCGAGCAGGGTCAGGCTGCGGCCGCTGCCCCAGTTGAAGCCGGCGCCGAGGTTGAGCGAGCCCCAGGCATAGGATCCGTAGATCTTGACCTGGTGGGGACGGTCATTCGGAAGGACCCCCGTGCCGAGGGTGGTGCCCTCGTAGCGGATGTCGCCGCCGAAGCCGAACTGCGGCACGCCGATCGCGGTGTAGCTCGGGTCGTTGGTCGGGAAGTCGAACAGCGAGCTGATGGCCGGGTCGGACTGGCCGTTGTCGGACCGGTAGAAGCCCTCGAAGTTCCCCTCGAGCTTGGCGTAGCGGTAGGACGCGATCAGGCCCCAGTTGCCGGAGAACCGCTTGTTGAGCGTGAACTCGAACGCGTCGTACTTGTGGGCAGGGTCCTCGAACGACGAGTTGAGCGAGGAGAGCCCGCAGTTGACGGTGGGCGTCGACGCGTTCACGTTCGTGATGAAGTAGTCGACGGTGGTGTCACCGCAGGCGTCGAGGAAGTAGCCGACGACGGGAAGCTGGCCAATGTCCTCCAGGATCTGCGGCAGCGTGCGGTGCACGTAGCGCAGGCCGAGGCTGACGTTGCGGCTGATCTCGAACTCCACGCCGCCGAGCGCCTCGCTGGTGTAGGTGGAGCCGGCCTTGGGGTCGATGATGGACGGCGCCGCGCTGGACTGCAGCAGGTGGGTCGTGCCTCCGGCGAAGCTGACGCCATTCGCCACCGGCTGAGTGAGGGCGGCGTCACGGTAGTCCTGGCGCGTGATACCCGCGTCCGCGGACATGGACCGCGCGGCGAGGTCGTTGGGGATCTTCGCGTAGAAGCGGCCCCAGGACCCGTAGAGCTTGGCCTTGCCGTTCCCCATGATGTCGAAGGTGGCGCCGATGCGCGGGGCCCACAGGTCCTTCCAGGTGTAGGTGCAGGCGACGGCGGCGCCCGTGCCGTCGAGGGAACCCGGTCGGGTGTCGCCCTCGTGGCAGGGGAACGCCATCAGGCTGGGATCGATCCCGACCAGCTTCTGGCGCTCGTAGCGGATGCCCGGCCGGAAGGTCAGGCGGCCCATCTGCCACGTGTCCTGGAAGAACGCGTTGTAGTACTTCTGGGTAGTGGCGCCGGCGGGCGAGATCTTGCCGCGGGTGGCGCGGAAGAACGTCACCCCGCCGCTGGTGCGGATCTGCACCGACGGGCCTGTCACGAGCTTCTGGCCGTCCGCGAGCGGGGTTGGCGTTCCGCTGTACTGCGTGTCGCGCGTGAACGCGATGTCCTCGTAGGCGACGCCGTAGCGGAACTGGTGGTTGCCGCCGAGGTCGAAGATGTTGGTGGACTTCAGCGTGGCCTGGTAGTTGCGGCCGTTGTTGTTCTCCCAGAAGCCGAGGCCGCCGGTGGCGCCGTTGGGGACGAAGCGCACGTCCGTGAAGAGCGGCTGATCGGCCACGGTGGGGGTCTCGTCGAACTTGTT
Organism: Vicinamibacteria bacterium; assembly: GCA_035715025.1. Lineage (GTDB taxonomy): Bacteria > Acidobacteriota > Vicinamibacteria > Fen-336 > Fen-336 > AA29. The sequence goes on along the minus strand of DASTLK010000686.1, from coordinate 10,351 downwards.
CGTGGAATGGGCGACCGAGCCTTCGATCAGCCACTTGGGGCTGATGATGCCGTCGTAGCGCAGCGTCTGGTTGTTGCTGCCGTAGCTGATCTCGCTGAACCCGCCCTCGATGTCGTGGGTTCCGGGCGCACCCGCGTAGGAGACACGACGGAGCGTGCTGAAACGTTGCAGGCCGGACTCACCCTTGGAGGGGTCGCCGAACACCGAGAGATCGAACCGGTGGTTGGAGGTGGCCTGGAAGGTCAGCTTGCCGGCGTACGAGTAGACCTTGCGCTTCTGGGACACCGGGCCGAGCGCGCGGTACGGGAACACCACCACCGTGCCGTCGGCCAGGGTCGAAGGATCGGGCGCGATGAACTTGCGGTTCTGGAACTGGGGGTTGAAGGTGCCGAAGAAGAACAGCTTGTCCTTCGCGAGCGGCCCGCCCAGCGACACGCCGACGTCGCCGTCCTGGCGGCCGGTCGTGTTCACGATGCCGTTCGCGGCCTGGAAATTCTTCCAGCTCGACTCCATGGCATCGGGCCGGAAGAAGCCGAACACGGATCCGTGGAACTCGTTGCCGCCGCCCTTGGTGACCACGTTCACCACGCCGCCCGTGGCCTGGCCGTACTCGGCCTCGAAGCCGCCGGTCTTGACCTGCGTCTCCTTGATGAAGTCCGTGGTCACGCCGCTGCCCAGCGAGCCGAAGGTGGAGTTGTAGGCGCCGATGGCGCCGAACCCGGTGTCCGTGATGTTGACGCCGTCCACGACGTAGTTGTTCTCGAGGCCGCTGCCGCCCGCGATCGAGGGGTTGGCGCGGCCGAGACCCGAGCTGTCGCTGACGCCCGGCACGAGGTAGAGGGTGTCCGTGAAGTTCCGCCCCACGGGCAGGCGGGAGAGCGTGTCGGAATCGAGCACCCCGCCCGCCGTCGTCGACGACGTATCGATCACGGGCGCGGCCCCGACCACCTCGACGACTTCGTTGACGCCGCCGACCTTGAGCGTGAGAGCGCCGAGCTCGAGACGCTGCCCGAGGTGGACGTCGATGTTCTTCTGTTCGACCGGAGCGAAGCCGGTCAGCTCGACCTTGGCCGAATAGCGGCCGGGCGAGAGGTAGGGCGCGAAGAAGCGCCCGTTGGCGTCGGTCACGAAGGTCTTGGGACCTTGCGGCGACGTGATCGTGACGGTGGCGCCGGGGACGGGGGCGCCCTGGGCGTCGACCACCTGGCCGGTGATCGTGCCCGACGTCGTCTCCTGCGCCGAGGCGAGACCGAAGCTCGCGACGACCAGCAGGAGTGCCCAAACGAGTTGACGTCTCATCAGTGTGTTACTCCTTATTGGTTAGACATGCGGCAAGGACAAGGCCTTCACGACCCACGTACACGCCGCCAAACCTTAGCGCCATCTGAGGGCCGGCTGAGAAGAAGGCAGCGCTGGCCCTAGGGTAGCAATCAGTGGGCCATGTCGTGGGACGCGGACGTCGCTTCTTTAACCTACTCGATACGTGGAGTTTTTGTCGTTATGGCTCTCGGGCCGAGAGGCGGCTGGATTCCAAGGTGATGGATCTCGGCTCCACTAATACGGATTATTGAACCATCAGTCAATAAATCCGTCAGTCCACGGGCTCGAAGCAGGCGCGATGCGGTTGGCAGACCTGGGGGCTGCAGAAGACGTCGTCGGGCCCGAGCACGGTGGCGGTGCGCGAGCACCAATACTGTCCGGTGGGCGAGGCTTCGCGCAGGTCGACGTGGTCGCGCCCCATCACGTAGTACATCTTCGTGCGGAGACGACGGCAGACGGGCACGTCCTTGAGGTCGTCCATGTCCACCTCGCGACTCATGAGGCCAGCCCCAGCAAGGTCCGCCTCACGAGTGTCTGCACCAGGCCGACCTTGTAGCCGTTGTCGGAGAGAGGGGCGGCCCCCACCGTGGCCGCATTCGCGGCGGCGGCCGCCGACGTCGCATCGAGGGCCTTGCCGATCAGCGCCTGCTCCGCCCGCACCGAACGCCACGGGATCGGCGCCACCGCCCCCAGCACGATGCGCGCTTCCTTGACCAGGCCGCCCTCGACGCGCACCGCCGTGGCCGCCGCCACCAGCGGCCAGTCGAACGCCGCGCGCTCGCGCAGGTCGTCGTACGCGGAGCGCCAGCCCGCCGCGGCCGGCACGCGGATCTCCGTCAGCACCTCGCCCGGCTGGAGCTGGTTCTCCCGCTCCGGGTCCTTGGAAGGCCCGGTGAAGAAGTCACTGGCCGCCACCGTGCGCGGGCCCTTCTCGCCCTCGAGCACGAGCTGCGCGCCCATGGCCACGAGGGGCACCGCCGCATTCGACGGGTGCACCGCGTAGGACGGGCCGCCACCGAAGATCGCGTGATAACGGTTCTCCCCGCCCACGGCGTAGCAGACGTCGCCGCCCTTCTTGAGGCACTTGTACGACTCCTGCCGGTAGTACCAGCAGCGCGGACGCTGCAGCAGGTTGCCGCCGATGGTGGCCACGTTACGGATCTGGGGCGAAGCGGCCTCGCCGCAAGCCTGGGCCAGCGCGCGATGGGTCGCGCGCACGCCCGCGTGCGCCGCCACCTCGGCCAGCGTGGCCAGGGGCCCGATGCGCAGCGCGCCGTCGGGCTGGGGGGCGATGTCGCGCATCCCCGCGACCCCTTTGAGATCGACGAGGCGCGGCGTGACCACCAGGTTCTCCTTGAGGTGATCGAGCAGGTCGATGCCGCCCGCCTTGAAGACCGCGCCCGGACGGTCGGCCAGGAGCTCGCGCGCCTGCGCGAGAGACGAAGGCCGGGCCAGCTCGAAGTTCTTCATCAGGCCCTCCTCGCCGCATTGATGTGGGCCAGGACCTTGTCCGGCGTGAGGGGCAGGGTGTGGACGCGCGCCCCCGTCGCGTTGAAGACGGCGTTGGCGATCGCGGCCAGCGTGGGCACGATGGGCGGCTCGCCGATGCCCGCCGCCGACGTGTTGTTCCCGGCGTTGGCGATCTCGCTCACGATGGCCACCGCCTCGAACATGTCCTTGGAGGAAAGGATCTTGTAGGCCTCGAGGTTGGGATTCACCATCGTGCCCACGTTGCGGTCGAGGATCCGGTTCTCGAACAGCGCCCAGGACACGCCCTGGATCATGGCCCCGATGATCTGGCTTTCCGTGGTCAGGGTGTTGATGGGGATCCCGCAATCGTTCACGGACACGACCTTCAGCACGCGGATGTTGCCGGTCTCCGTGTCGACCTCCACCTCCGCGAACTGCGTGCCCGCGAGGTCCTGGCGGTAGGTCTCGTACTGCTTCTTGCGCTCCGCGACCGCGCTGATGACCTCGTTCGGCATCTTGGCCGCGGCCTGGCGGAAGGCGATCGACTTCGACGGAGTGGCGGCCACGAAGATCTTCCCGCCCGCGGCGTCGAGGTCCTCGGCCTTCGCGCCGAGGAGGGGTGCCGCGACCGCGAACAGCTTGGTGCGCGCGTCGTGGGCGGCCAGGCGCACGGCGGGGGCGACCGAGTTCGTGGTGTTGCTGCCGCCCGAGCCCACGCCTTCCGGCCAGCGCGTGTCGCCCACGTGCGGGGTCACGTCGCGGGTCTGCAGCCCGAGTTCCTCCGCCACCACCATCGCCATCGCGGTGCGGAAGCCGGTGCCGATGTCCTGCGAGCCCTGGAAGACCTCGACCGAGCCGTCGCGATGGATCTTCACCTCCGCGCCCACGCCGCTGCCGCGCGCGAAGACGTACCAGTTCCCGTTGGCCATTCCGATCCCGCGCTTGCGCGGTCCGGAAGTCTCCCCCGCCTTCTGGTTGCGGCGCTCCCACCCGATCGCCTTCGCTCCGATGTCGTACTGGATGCGGCGCACCGGGCTGGACTCGTTCTTCCGCCGCAGCTCGAGCGGGTCCATGCCGAGCTTGTCCGCCAGCTCGTCCATGGCCGACTCCAGCGCGAACGCGCCCTGCGAGTGGCCGGGCGCGCGCAGGGGAGCGGCCGGCCCCGCGTTCGTGAAGACGTCGTGCTCCTCGACCAGGCAGTTGGGCGTGTTCGCGTAGAGGTTGCCCGAGGGCCCGCCCGTGCCCGCGCCGCCCGCGATCCCGGCCGTGCCGAACGACCGGTGATGGATCGCGGTCAGCGTGCCGTCCTTCTTCGCGCCCAGGCGCACGGTCATGAGGGCGGCGGGCGCGTTGCCCGTGCAGAGGTGCTCCTCGTGGCGGTCCAGCATGAGCTTGACCGGCGCGCCCGCCTGCTTGGCCAGCTTGCAGGCGACGCCGGAGAAGTTCGTGCCCTCGGCGGAAGCGGCCAGCTTGCTCCCGAACCCGCCGCCCATGTGCTCGGTGATGACGGTGACGTTCTTGCGGTCGATGCCGAGGTATTCCGCCATGCCCTCGCGCACGGTGGACATGCTCTGGGTGGAGGCCCAGATCGTGAGCTGATCGCCCTCCCACTTCGCGATGACGCCGTGCGTCTCCAGCGGGGAATGCGTGTGCACGGGGACGTAGTACGTGCTCTCCACGGTGACGTCCGCCTCGGCCAGGCCCTTGGCCACGTCTCCGCGCTGGCCGCCGCGGCGCGGCACCACCGGCCCCACCACGTTGCCTTTGACCGGCGCCTTGGGGCTGCCCGGGACCTGATCCGCGTTGTAGACGAGCGGCGCGCCCTCCTCCATCGCCTTCTGCAGGTCGGTCACGTACGGCCGCTCGTCGTAGGTCACCTCGACGAGCCGGACCGCGTCCTCCGCGATCTCGGGCGAGATCGCGGCTACCGCGGCCACGTCCTGGCCCGCGAAGCGCACCGCGCGCGCTTCCGTCGTCCAGACCGCCTTCACGCCCGGCAGCTTCTCGGCCTTGGAGGTGTCGATCTTCACGATCTCCGCCGCGGGCACGCTGGCGCGGACCATCTTTCCCCAGAGCATGCCGGGCATGGAGATGTCGAACGTGTACTTCGCTCGCCCGGTGACCTTCAGAGGGCCATCCAGGCGGGGTTGCCGGCCCTTGACGACGTGCAGCTTCGAATCGAGGTCCCAGGGCTTGATGTCGCCTTCGGCGGCGTGGACTTCGAGCGTCTGGGGCGCGCTCGCGTGCCCGACCTTCACGAGATAGGTGACGGTGGGCGCCGGCGGTTTGGGAGAAGCCTCTTGAGTCATGGGCTACGCCTTCCTTCCTGCGACCGGCGTCGCCTTGGCCGCCTTCAGCACGGCCTCGAACACACGGGAGTAGGTGCCGCAGCGGCAGATGTTGCCGGCGAGGCCGTCCTTGACCTGATCCAGCGTCGGACTGGGGTTCTGGCGGAGGAGCGCGGTGGAGGCGACCACGAAGCCGGGCGTGCAGAAGCCGCACTGCAGGGCATCCGCTTCCACGAAGGCGGCCTGGACCGCGCTCATCTTCTCCGGCGTGCCCAGGCCTTCGACGGTGGTGATCTCGTGGCCGACGGCGTCCGCGGCCAGCATCAGGCAGGACGCGATGGGCTTGCCGTCCAGCATCACCGTGCACCCTCCGCAGGCGCCGCGGTCGCAGATCTCCTTGGCCCCGGTCAGGTCCAGGTGATTGCGGAGGGCCCGCAGCAGCGTGACCCGCGGCTCCACGGTCACCGTGCGCGCGGCGCCGTTGATCTTGAGCGCGAGGGGGACGGCGTCCGGACCCAGGAGGGTGGGACCGGCAGCGCCCGGAGCCGCGCCGATGAGGCTGGTCGCGGCCGCGCCCACGCCCGCCGTCTTGAGGAAGGTCCGTCGTGAGACTCCCGAGACGGGGGAGTCGTGGTTGGGAGGCTTGGCCATGGCGACCTCGAGGGGCCGCGCCCGCCGGAGGGCGCGGTCGGAAGTTTCAGGATTCTTGATCCCTCTTCGCGCGGCGGTCAAGGGTTGATTCGTCATTTCCTGTGAAGGCCGCACGCGCGAGGCGGGGCCCGATCACGCCCAGTCATGGGCGCCATCGGATTTCGTCATATGTCAATCATGGAACTAAGATCAATTGACATTCGTCTGTACGAGCGGCTAGTCTCATTGCGTTATGGCGACAGGATTGGATCGTCCCCGGCTCGACCGCACCGATCGCGCGCTCCTGCTCGCCCTGTCCCGCGACGGCCGGCGCCCCGCGGCCGACCTGGCCAAGGAGCTCGGCCTGTCGCGGCAGGCGGTGACGGAGCGGATCCGTGAGCTCGAGCGGCGGGGCGTCATCCGCGGCTATTGCGCCGACGTGGACCCCGGGGCGCTCGGCCTCGGCGTCCGCGCCCAACTGCGGATCACGCTCGACGGCAAGACGCCGCAGAAGGAGAAGGAGGTCCTGCGGCGGCTCACCGCGAGCCCGCTGGTCCGCTCGGTGTACCGCGTGAGCGGCGAGGACTGCTTCGTCGCGGACGTGATCTGCCGCCGCATCGAGGACGTCAACGCGCTGCTGCTCGACCTGCAGTCGACGCGCGCGATGCAGTCCTCGCGCACGGCGTTCGTGCTGGAAACGGTCCTGGACAAGGGCACCCTCGGGGCGCTGCCGCCCGGCCTTCTCCTCGAGGATCCGGCGGGGGCGCCGGCGCGCTCGAAAGGCTAGAAATGTCTCCGCGTCACCGCCGTCTGCTGCCCTGGATCGCACTGGCCGTCGTGTACGTCGTCTGGGGCTCGACCTATCTCGCCATCCGCATCGCCGTGCGTGAGGTCCCGCCCTTCGGCGCGGGGGCCGTGCGCTTCCTCGCCTCCGGGGTCGCCATGGCCGGGCTGGCCGCGATCGTGGACCGGCGCCATGGGTGGCCGACCTGGCGGCAGGTCGCGGACTACTCCCTGGTGGGCGTGCTGCTCCTCTCCATCGGCAACGTCCTCGTGATGTGGGCGGAGAAGACGATCCCGAGCGGCATCGCCGCCCTCATCGTCGGCACCACGCCCCTGTGGCTCACCTTCCTCGACGGCCTGCGTCCGGGCGGCCACCGCTGGACGCCGGCGCTGTGGGTGGGGACGCTCATCGGCCTCGTCGGCGTCGCCCTCGTGGCGCGCCCGGAGGGCGGCATCGAGGCCGGCCACTGGGGCGCCATCCTCGCGCTGCAGTTCGGGACGATCTCGTGGGCGGTCGGGTCGCTCTACGCGCAGTCGGTGCCGGCGCGCCTGCCCGTCTTCACCGCGGCCGCGATCGAGATGCTGGCCGGATCCGCCGTGCTCCTGTTCGAGTCTCTCGTTCTCTTCCGGGACGACTGGGGCGCCTTCCGGGCGGCCAGCGCGAACACCTGGCTGAGCCTCGGCTACCTGGCCATCTTCGGGTCGCTGATCGGGTTCACCGCGTTCGCGTACGCCCTCAACGAGCTGCCCGCGACCACCGTCGGCACCTACGCGTACGTCAACCCCGTGGTGGCGGTGATCCTGGGCCGTGTCTTCCTGAACGAGGCGCTGACCCCGGGCCTCCTCGCGGGGGGCGTGCTCATCCTGGCCTCCGTCCTCCTCACCACGCGCGCGCGGCGTGCGCGGCCCGCGCCCGTCCGCGGCGATCCCTCGCCGCTCACCGCCGCCGAGAACGCCTAGCTCAGCGTCCCCCGGCCACGCCGGGGTCGCTGCCGCCGGCGCCGATGATCCGATTGCGGCCGGCGTTCTTGGCCTGGTAGAGCGCGTGATCGGCGGCGCGGATCAGCTCCACCTCGGAGCGCGCATCCTGCGGATACGCCGCCACTCCGCCGGAGATGGTCACCGCGCCCAGCGCCTGGTGCTCGGCGCCCGCGAAGGGATGCGACTCCACCGCGCGCCGCAGGCCCTGGGCCAGCCGATAGGCCAGGGCCTTGCTCGCGCCCGGATAGAGGATCACGAACTCCTCGCCGCCGTAGCGGGCGACGACGTCGTCCTCGCGGACGGAGCCGCGCAGGAGCTGGCCCATCTTCTTGAGGACCTCGTCCCCGGCCACGTGGCCGTTCGTGTCGTTGTAGTTCTTGAAATCGTCGATGTCGAGGAGGAACAGGCTGACGCCGAGGCCGTCCCGCTCGGCGCGCCGGATCTCGGCGGACAGGCGCTCCTGGAAATGGCGCTTGTTGAACACGCCGGTGAGGCCGTCCTTGTTCGCGGTCTCCTGGATGGCCTTGAGTTTTTCGACCTGCACGATGGCGAGCCCGCCGAGATCGGCCAGCATCTTCACCACCGTCTTCGCTTCCGCCCGCCGGCGCCGCGGCCGGCCCACGCCGATGACCCCGTGCAGGCGGTCGCGGGCGAGGATCGGCGCCCCCACGTCCACGTGGAGGCCGGCGAGCGAAGCAGGCTCGGGCGCGCCATCGATGGCGTCGAACTCGGCTTCGGCCAGGGCGCGCCGGGCCTTCCCCAGCCGTCCGATCCGGCCTTCACCGGGCGCGACCTCCGCGCCGCGCGCGAGCGTCTCGGGCAGGCCGATGCCTTCGGCGAGGGCGAGCTTGCCGTCCGGCCGATGGACGAACACCGCCGCCTGCTCGGGCTGGAGCAGCTCTTCGATCAGCTTGAGGATGACGGGCACCATGGTCCGGCGTCCGGAGGCCGCGAGCATCTGCCCCATGAGATCCGCCACGTCGGGCAGGGGGTAGTGGTCGTGCTCCGCGGCGGTGCGCGCACGCCGCGCGCGTGCCCCGAGCACCCAGGCCGCGACCAGACCGATCAGGATTCCGGCGGCCACCGCCGCCCACGAGCTCACTCCACGTAGCGTAGGCTGAATCGGCCGACGGCGTCCTTGGCCGCCGCATCCTTGAAGATGGAGCCGGCCAGGGTGCCGCCCTCGAGCGCGCCGCGGAACTGCCGCGTGCCGCCGCCCGAGGCGGTGACGAACTTGAGGAGGCCCTTCTCGTACGTGACCTGCTGGAGCGGTGTCCGGACCGCGATCCCTCCCGTCTTGGTCGTGAGGGAGCCGCCCAGGTGTCCGCCGTCCACCTGGAGCTGCACGTCGATGCTGCGCTCGGCCTCGGCGTCCGCCATCGTGCCTTCCCAGTGTCCGGCCACGGCCATGCCGGCCAACGTGGGCCCTCCCGACGGCAGCAGGAGCGCCAGCTCGCGCACGTTCTTCAGGGCCGCGGGGGGGAGCTCGTACAGGGTGGCCACGGGGACGCCGCCGACCGCACCGCGACGCTGGGCTTCGGCATAGAGGTCGACGAGGACCTTGCCCCGCGGCGTGATCTCGGCCGTGCGACTGGGGCGCTGGCCCTGGCCGAACAGCGTCACGTAATCCTGCAAGAGCGCGGCCCAGTAGCCGGCAATCTGGCGCGGGCTCGAACGAGTGGGCTTCGCGCCGGGATCCCAGGCCTGGGCGTATCCCTCCACGTCGTCGGGGGTGGCGCTCACGACCACGGGGCCGCCGGTGATGGCTACCGCGGGCGCGGCACCCTCGCGCACTTCGAGGGACACGGGACGGGAGAGCGCGGACTCCATGAGGGCGTTGAGCGCGGTGGCCACGCGGTCCGCGCGCTCGGCGGTCGTGCCGGCGTCGGCCTTGCCCGTGAGGAGCAGGACGGGCCCGATCTCCGTCGAGACGAACGCGTACCGGTCGGGCGCGCCCTGCGGCGCGGGCGCCGGGAAGAAACGCATGCGCGCGTTGCCCGACAACGGATGCGCGAGCGCGAAGGTCGAGCGCCCCGAAGACGTCGCGCCCCGGGCTTCCACCACGACGGGCAACGTCTCCTGCGATCCGGTCGTGGGCGCGGCGGGGGCCGCCACCTGCAGCTCGCCGGGGCCGGCGGCCAGCACGAGGGCCGCCATCCCTCCGATCGTCACCCGGTTGCCGGTGGCCACGGGATCGAAGCCCCGACCCTTGATCGTGACGCGTTGCCCGATCGGTCCGAAAGCGGGCGCGACCTCGACCACCAGGGGGAGGCGGCCGAGGAGAAGGGGGACGGCGCGGGCGGTGTCCGCCCCCATCTCAACCGTCACCGAGACGCTCTGCCCGTCCGTCCCCGCCGTCTCCGGCACCTTGACGCGCAACGACTCCGCCGTCGCGTCCTTGACCTCGACCTTCTCGCCGCCGACGCGGACCGTCAACGGCCCGCCGTCGAAGTGCTGGCCGTGGACGGTCACCTCGGTGCCGGGCAGCGCGACGTCCGGCTCGAGCCGCGTGATGCGGGGCAGGCGAGCGATCTTGACGAACAGGGCATTCGAGCGCCCACCCCGGCCCTGCACGGTGATCGATATTCCCTTGGACGCGGGCACCGCGACTTCGGGCACGGTGACGGCCAGGGACGTCGCGGACGCGTTCGTCACCGTGGCCACGGCATCGCCGAAGCGGACGGTGTTGGCGGACGCGGAGTCTTCGAAGCCGGTGCCGTTGATCGTGATCGTCGTGCCCACCTCCGCCTTCGGCGGAGTGATCGAGGAGAGCACCGGCGGGGGCGCCTTCGAGTGCGAGTAGGCGTAGAAGGCGCCGGCGGTCAGCAAGGCGGCGACCGCGGCGAGGATCGCGGCGCGCGGTATGGCGGGGATGCTGG
>DASTLK010000685.1:0-3726 GCA_035715025.1 Vicinamibacteria bacterium | reverse complement strand
CTCTCCGGCGCCACCGCCAGCGGGTTCGAGTTGTAGACGAACACGGCCTTCACGGGCGGAGCGAGCGCGGGGTCGAGCAGGATCCGTCCGATCTGGCTCATGTTGAGCAGGCGCGTCCCCGGGGGCGCGAGGTCCGGTCGCTCCAGGGCGGCGGCGTTGGTCGGGAAGGTGCCGGAGCAGGAGAGCAGGATGCCGCCCCCGGGATGGCGCCAGGCCCCGGTGACGGCGGGCAGGCAGGCGATCGTGCGCACGGCCATGCCCGCGCCCGCATGACGATTGAGCCCGTAGTTCAAGCGGATCGCCACCGGCTGCCGGGTCGCGCACTCGCGCGCCAGCCACTCGACGTCGGCCGCGGGCAGCCCCGTCGTCTCCGCCACCCGCGCCGGGTTCCACTCGCGCACGCGCTCGCGCAGGGCCTCGGCGCCGATCGTGTAGCGCTCGAGGTAGTCGCGATCCTCGAGACCGTCCCGGAAGATGACGTGCATCAGCCCCAGGGCCAGCGCGCCGTCCGTCCCCGGCAGGAGCGCGAGGTGGCGGTCGGACTTCTCCGCGGTGCGCGAGCGGAAGGGGTCGATGGTCACGAGGGTCGCCCCGCGGCGCCGCGCCTCCTCGACGAACGGCCAGAGGTGGACGTTGGAGCTCACGATGTTCGCGCCCCAGGCCACGATGAAGCGCGAGTGCACCACCGCCTCCGGATCGAAGCCCATGGCCTTGCCCAGCGTGGTCTCGAGCCCCTTGAACCCCGCGCTGGCGCAGATCGTCCGATCCAGGCGGCTGGCCCCCAGCGCGTGGAAGAAGCGGCGGTCCATGCTGCCGAACGAAAGGAGGCCCATGTTGCCGGCGTACGAGTAGGGCAGGATGGCCTCCGCGCCGTGCTGCGCCACCACGCCGCGCAAGCGGTCGGCGACGAGGTCCAGGGCTTCGTCCCACGAGATGCGAGCGAAGCGGCCCTCGCCCTTGCGTCCCACGCGCTTCATCGGGTGCAGGATGCGGTCGGGGCTGTAGACCCGCTCCAGGTAGTGATTCACCTTCACGCAGAGGAAGCCCTGGGTGAAGCGGTGGTCGGGATCGCCACCGATCCCGACGGCGCGGCCGTTCTCGACGTCCACGGTCATGACGCAGGTGTCCGGGCAGTCGTGCGGACAGACGACCTTGAGCGTGCGCCGTCCCGCGGCGCCCGTCACGACCTCGGCGCTCATCGCGCGGCCTCCGGCCGGATCGGCGTCGGCTTCCCGCTTCCGTCCACCGCCACCAGCACCACTTCGGCCTCCGTCACCTTCACCTTCTCTCCATGGCCGCCCCCCCACCGCTCGGCCTCCACGCTCACGCGCACGGTGATCGACGTGCGGCCCACGCGCACCGTGTCCGTGTAGAAGCTCACGATGTCGCCCAGGAACACGGGCTCGTGGAACTCGACCTCGCGCATGGCCTTGGTGACGTAGCGGTGGGCCGCGTGCTTGCGTGCCTCCACCGCGGAGGCGAGGTCGACGTTCGACAGGATCACGCCTCCGAAGATGGTGCCCATGGCGTTCGTGTCCTTGGGCAGCAGCAGCACCTTGATGGCGGGGATGCGCTCGTCCGGCATGAGCCAATATACTCCGCCCTCGCCTCGTCCTCGCCATGGATGCCCCTGCGCCGGCCCCTCCCGATGCCCCGCCATCGCGCGTCCCGCGCGTCTGGGCCAACGCGCTCACGGCGGTGGTCTCGGTCGTCCTCACCCTGGCCGCCGTGGAGGCGGCGGTGCGGTTCGCCCTGCGCCACGCCGACGAATCCGTTTCGACGAAGTACACGGAAGCCGACCCCGTGCGGGGCTGGCGCCACCGGCCGGGGGCGCGGGGGCGGTTCGGCCAGGCCGAGTACGTCATCAACTCGCGTGGCCTGCGCGACGTCGAGCACGAGCCCGCGCCCGCGTCCGGAGAGACGCGGGTGCTGATCCTGGGCGATTCGTTCGCGGAAGGATTCAGCGTCGCGCTCGAGGACGGCGTGGCCCGGGTGCTCGAGCGAGACCTGCGCCGCGCCGGCTGCCCCACGGAGGTCGTCAACGGAGGCACCGTCGGCTACAGCACCGACCAGGAGTACCTCTTCTACCGCGACGAGGGCGCGGCCTACGCGCCACGAGTCGTGGTGCTCCTCTTCTACTACAACGACATCCTCTACAACGCGCGCGCGGCCGTCCCCGGCGGCGTGCCCAAGCCGCTGTTCACGTTCACGGGCGGCACGGCGCGCGTCAAGAACGATCCGCTCCCCCCGCCGCCCGGCACCCACGCACCGCGCCCCTGGCGGGGATCGGCCGCGCTGACCTTCTTCCGCGAGCGCCTCCGTGATGCCGCACCGGCGACGTACGACGCGCTCGCGCGCCTGCGCTTCTGGTCTCCCATCCGGCCGGGCGAGGTGCCGATCGAGATGCAGGTCTACGACCGCGAGCCTCCCGAGCCCGTCGTGCAGGCCTGGCTCCAGACCGAGCACCTGCTGTCCCTGCTCCAAGGCGAAGTGGCCGCGCACGGCGCCCAGCTCGTCGTGGCCTACGTGCCGAGCAAGATGGAGACCAGCCGCGCGGACTGGGACCGGACGCGGCGGCGCTATCGGATCGACGAGAGTCTCTGGGACCGCGGCCTCGTTGCCCGCCGGCTGGAGGCCGCGGGCCACCGGCTCGGCATCCCCGTCCTCGACCTCACGGATGCGCTCTGGGCGGAGCAGGGCCGCGCGTACTTCGCGCAGGGCGGCCACTGGAACGCGCGCGGACATGCCGTGGCCGCGCAGGAGATCGCGCGCTTCCTCGAGGAGCGGACCCATCTCGGGTGCGGGGCGCCCGCGTCCGGCGGAGGGCCCTAGCCGTCGTCTAGGGCCTGGGCGAGGTGGCCGGCGTCGAGCTCGTCGTCGTGGGTGGCGGCGAGGCGGGCACGTCCCGGGGCAAGGGCCGGCGCGGCAGCCGCTCCGGCCTCGTGGCCGCGTCGTAGACGAAAGTCGCCAGCACCACCGCCGCCTGCATGAGGTCCGCCTTCTGCAGCCGGTCGTAGACGTCGAGGTTGGTGTGGTGGGTACGCGTCTCGTAATCCGCTTCGTCCTGGATGAACTGGAACGCGGGCAGTCCGACGGCATCGAAGCTGAGGTGGTCGGTGCCTCCGGTGTGGCGGAGCGTCACCGTGGTCGCGCCGAGGTCGTGCAGCGGCCGCAGCCAGGCCTCGAAGAGGGGGCCCACGGCCGCGTTGCGCTCGGCGTAGATGCCGCGGATCTTCCCCGTGCCGTTGTCGACGTTGAAGTAGGCGGAAAGCCGCGCGTGGTCGGGCTTGGTGGTGACGGGGCCGCTCTCGCGGCGCAGGAACGAGGGCAGATCACGCTCGCTCGGGTCGGGCGGGCCGCCGCGCGTGCCGAAGTGCTCGGCCACGTAGGCCTTCGAGCCGAGCAGGCCCTCCTCCTCGCCGCTCCAGAGGGCGATGCGGATGGTGCGCCTCGGCTTGACGTCCAGGGCCTGGAGGATGCGTACGGCCTCCATGGCCACGGCCGAGCCCGCCGCGTTGTCGGTGGCACCGGTGCCGGCGTGCCAGGAATCGAGGTGGGCGCCCAACATCACCACCTCACCGCGCTTGTCCGAGCCCGGAATCTCCGCGACGGTGTTGTAGGCGGTGGGGTCGTCGTCCTGGAAATGGGAGCGGATGTCCAGCTCCAGCTCGACGTCGACGTCGCGGTCCACGAGGCGGGCCAGGCGGTTGTACTGCTCCGCGGCCA
>DASTLK010000684.1:0-2755 GCA_035715025.1 Vicinamibacteria bacterium | reverse complement strand
GAGAATGCGGCCCGCCACGGCGCTCCTCCCGTCGAGGCCAGCGTCCACGCCTCCGGCGCGCGCGTGCATCTGCGTGTCTGCGACCGCGGTCCGGGCGTGCCGGACGACGAGCGGGAGCGGATCTTCGCGCCCTTCTACCGGCCGTCGTCCCGTCCGGTCGAGGACGGCGGATCCGGCTTGGGGCTCTCCCTCGTGCGCGAGATTGCGCGTCGGCATGGAGGTGAGGTGCGCTGCCAGGGACGCGAGGGCGGCGGGAGCTGCTTCGAGGTGGACCTGCCGCGGGCCTGAGACGGCCGTCCCCTCAGGCCAGATCGAAGACGAGGACTTCCGCCGAACCGTTGCCGGCCAGCGTCACCGCGTCCACGCCCGTCAGCGCGGCCCCGTCGCCCTCGCCCATGCTCTGGCCGTTGACCTCGACCGTTCCGCGCGCCACGTGAACCCACGCGCTGCGGCCCGGCGGGAGCGGCAACTCTCGCCGCTCGCCCTTTTCGATCAGGGCCAGCCAGAGACTCGCGTCCTGCGCGATCTGCAGGCTCTGGTCCCGGCCGTCCGCCGACGCGAGCAGGGCGAAGCCGCGCCGCGCCTTCTCACGATCCACGGGGCGCTGGCCGTACGCGGGGGCGAGGCCCCGCCGGTCCGGCACGATCCAGATCTGCAGGAAGTGCAGGCCCTCCGTCTTCGACGGGTTGTACTCGCTGTGCATGACGCCGGTGCCCGCCCGCATCATCTGGATCTCTCCGGGGCGGATGACGGAGCCCGTCCCCATGCTGTCCTTGTGCTCGATGGCTCCCTCGAGGACGTAGGACAGGATCTCCATGTCACTGTGCCCGTGGGTGCCGAAGCCCGCGCCGGGGGCCACGCGGTCGTCGTTGATGACGCGCAGCGTGCGGAAACCCATGTGGGCCGGATCGTGATGCTCGCCGAAGGAGAACGTGTGTCGGCTGTCGAGCCAGCCCCAGTCCGTGCGCCCGCGCTCGCCGGCCTTGCGCACACGGACGGACGCCGCGGATTGTTTTGCCCTGGTCGTGCTCCCCATGTGCGGCTCCCTCGTTTCAGCCCGCCCGCCGCCGATAGGCGCGCGGGCTGACTCCGAATTCTGCGCGGAACGCGCGGTTGAAGTTCGACAGGTCGCCGAAGCCGCTCGCGAGAGCAACGTCGACGACTTTTCCGAGATCCGTGGCCAGCGCCGTCGCGGCCCGGCGCAGACGCACGCGGAGGACGTATTGATGCGGCGTCACTCCGGTGATCCGCTCGAAGGTCCGCAGGAAGTGGTAGGGGCTCAGGCGCGCCTCATAGGCCAGACTTCGTAGAGAGTGCGCCTCGTCCGCGTCGCGCTCGATCCTCCTCACCGCGGCCGTGACCCGTGCCACCGCGCCCGGCGCAGCGCAGTCCGCGCGCGGCGGCCGGCCTCCGCTGAGCTGCACGGCCTGCGCCGCGAGCTTTACCCCGATCTCTTCCCAGGGAACGCCGAGGGGGCCACCGATGCCCGCGCAGGCGCGCGCGACCAGCGGTGACAGCGCGCGCAAGGGGGGCAAGCGAAGTCCACCGAACTGCGGCGCCGTGCCGCGGGCCCCCGCATCGGCGGCCAGGCGCTCGAAGTAGGCCGGGGCGTACCAGAAGGCGACGCAGCGGTCGCCCACGCCGTGCTCGTGCCCGCACTCGAAGGACTGTCCGGCGCTCCCGAGCATGAGCGAGCCCGGCGTCATCAGCTCGCGGCCGGCGGCGGACCGGTACTCGAAGGTGCCGGCGGCCACGATGGCGATCGAGAAGTCCGCGTGTCGCTCCTCGAAGGGCCGGTCGTCGGGCCCGGACGTACAGACGACGTCGGACACCGTCCACCCGTCGCCGCGGGCCAGGACGCGCGACTGGGTCTTTCCACCGACCGCAATTTTCGCCAAGAAGTCGTCTCCCGATGCGGCGTACAACCGTCTCAGCATACCGGATCACCCGGATGACAAGGAGGTCGAAGTGAGCACGGCCACGAACACCAAGACGGCAATCCCCAACGGCTTGGACGCGCGCGTCCTGGCGCGTATCGTCGAAGAGGGATACGGACCCGGAGCCTGGCACGGTTCCGACCTGAAGGCGGCCCTGGCCGACGTCCCGGCCACGCTGGCCTTCTGGCGGCCGGCGGACGGACGCCACAACATCGCAGAGATCGCGCTGCATCACGCGTTCTGTGCCCGGTCCGTGCGCGGGCAGCTCTCCGGCACGACGCCGGAGCCTTTCGTGATGGAGGGCGAGGACTGGTTCGCGCTCCCCGACAAGTCGCGCCTGGCCTGGCCGAAGGTCCGCGAGGTCGTGGAGGCCGAGCAGGACGCGCTGGCCCGCCTCCTGGCCGACATCCAATCGGGCCGCGTGAAATCCGCGCTCGCGGACGGCGAGCGCTTCGACCTCGTCCTCGGCATCACCTGCCACGCCGTCTACCACGCGGGGCAGGTCCAGCTGATCAAGCGATTGAAGGGCGAGTAGCCGTCACTCCTTGAACCTCACCTTGGCGTCGGGGGCCTCGACATAGTCCATGTCGCGGCCCTCGACCCATTTCCCCTGCTTCAGGTACTCCGAGTGGACGTGGAGCCTTCCATCCGGGAGAAGGCGGAACGTCGCGCGCACCTCGGCGATGCCGTCGCCGTCGCCCTTGACGATCTCGTGGGACGTGAAGCCGCCCTCCTCCGGATGGATGGTGCCGGTGGTGTAGAAGCCGCCGGTCGTGAAGTAGTAGAAGACGACCGCCTGCTTCTCCTTGTCCCAGATC
>DASTLK010000683.1:0-6270 GCA_035715025.1 Vicinamibacteria bacterium | reverse complement strand
GTCGTGAAGTCCTTGATGTCCGCGCCCGCGATGAAGTTGTCCGCCTTGGCGCTGCGCAGGACGATCGCGCGCACGTCCGTGCGCGCCTCGATCTCGCCGAGCAGGCTGAGCAGCTCCTGCATCATCCCCTTGCCCAGGGTGTTGACCTTCTCGCCGGGCACGTCGAGGGTGAGGACGAGGACGCCGTCCGGCGCGAGCTCCTGGGAGAAGGCGCGTGCGGCGGACGCGACGGGCGCGCTGGCCACGCTCATGCGAGGACTCCGGCGCCGCGCATCCTGTCGATGTCGGCGCGGGTGAAGCCGGCCTCGCCCAGCACGGCGTCGGTGTGCTCGCCCAGCGCAGGCGCGGGGCGCGGCGGACGCGAGGGAGAGTCGGAGAGCTTGACCGGCGGCGCGACCGTGCGCAGCCGCGCCTTGCCCACCGGCTGGTCGATGAGCTCGGCCGAGACCGTCGGATGCGCGCTCATCTCGTCATAGGCGAGCACGGGCTCGACGCACACGTCGTGATCGGCGAGGACGCGCACCCACTCGTCGCGGTCGCGCGAGGCGAAGAGCGCAGCCACCGCCGCCCGCGCGTGCACGCGCGCCTCGCCCTGCTCCCACTGGCGCCCGGCCAGCTCCGGCCGGCCCAGCGCGGCGCAGAGGCCCTCCCAGAACTTCGGCTCCAGGGCCCCGACCGCGAGCCACTTGCCGTCGCGGCAGCGGTAGACCGTATAAGAAGGATAGACGCCGGTCAGCTCGTCGCCGGGCTCGGGGCCGGCCAGCGCTCGCGTCATGGGTACCGTCGTCAGGGCCAGCGACGCGCGCAGCAGCGAGACGTCCACGTGCTGGCCGCGGCCCGTGCGCTCCCGCGCCTGAAGCGCGGCCAGGATCCCGATCACGGTCAGGAACCCGGCGGTCATGTCGATGACCTGGGCCCCGGGCACGACCGGACGGCCGTCCGCATCCCGGTTGGCCCCGAGGAAACCGCCGAGCGCGCCGTACCCGATGTCGTGGCCCGCCCGCGCGGCGTGCGGCCCGTCCTGCCCGTACCCGGTGACCGAGCAATACACGAGACGGGGATGCGCCTCGAGGAGCTGCGCGGGACCGAGCCCGCGCCGCGCCAGCACGCCGGGCCGGAAGCCCTCGACGAAGACGTCCGCCTGCCCGGCCAGCTTGCGCACCACGGACGCGCCCTCTTCCGTGCGCAGATCGACGGCCACCGAGCGCTTGCCGCGATTGAGGCCCGCATGCGCCGCGGATTCCTCGCCCACCGCGGGCGGAAAGGCGCGAATGGGATCGCCCTCGCGCGGCTCGATCTTCACCACGTCCGCGCCGAGGTCCGCGAGAGTCATGGTCGCGTACGGTCCGGGAATGTAGCGCGTCAGGTCGACGACACGTACGCCGGCTAGGGCGCCCGCGTTCATCGCTCGAGGACCATCGCGAAGCCGATGCCCCCGGCCGCGCAGATCGAGATCAGCCCCAGGTGCGCGTCGCGCCGCTTCATCTCGTTGGCGAGGGTCGTGGTCAGGCGCGCGCCGGTGGCGCCGAAGGGATGGCCAATGGCGATCGACCCGCCGTTGACGTTGAGGCGCGAGCGGTCGATCTTCCCCACCGCCTCCGTGCGTCCGAGCTTGTCCTTCGCCCAGGTCTCCGACTCCAGGGCCTGGATGTTCGAGGCGACTTGAGAAGCGAAGGCCTCGTGCATCTCGACGAGATCGATGTCGGCCAGCGTCACCCTCGCGCGCTGCAGGGCCTTGGGTACGGCCAGCGCGGGGCCCATGAGGAGCTGCCCGCCCGGATCGACCGCGGCCACTGCCCACGAGCGGATGAAGGCGAGCGGCTCGTAGCCCTCCGCGCGCGCCCGCGTCTCGGACATCAAGAGCACGGCCGCCGCCCCATCCGTCAGCGGCGACGAGTTCCCCGCCGTGACCGTGCCGTACTTGCGATCGAACACCGGGGGCAGCGCGGCCAGCGCCTCCACGGAGGTGTCGCGGCGGATCAGGTTGTCCTGCGTGACCGCGGGCTCGTATTTCGGCGGCGGCAGCACGGCGCAGATCTCGGGAGCCAGGCGGCCCTCTTCCGTCGCGGCGGAGGCGTTGCGATGGCTGAGGTACGCGATCTGGTCTTGTTCTTCGCGCGAGATGTGGTTCTCCTTCGCCATCTTCTCCGCGGACTGGCCCATGGTGAGGCCGGTGGAGGGCTCGGCGATCGCGGGCACCTCCGGCGTCAGGTCGCGCGGGCGCACCTTCGCGAACGCGCTCAGCCGTCCGCCCAGGCCGCGCGCGCGCGAGGCCTCCATGAGGATGCGGGTCATGCGCTTGCTGTGCAGGATCGGGATGTCGGAGAGGCTCTCCGCGCCGCCCCCGATCCCCACTTCCGCGTAGCCCTGCAGGATCGCGCTCGCCACCTCGGCGATGGCCTCGCTGGCGGAGGCGCACGCGCGATTCACGGTGTGGGCGGGAATGCCAGGCGGCATGGCCGTGCCCAGGACGACCTCGCGCGCCAGGTTGGGCGCGCGCACGGAAGGAATGACCTGCCCCATGACGACGGTGTCCACCCAGGCCGGCTCCGCCTCCGCGCGCTCGATCAACTCGCGCACGCAGATGCGGGCCAGGTCCACCGCGGAGAGGTCGCGGTACACGGTGGAGGCCTTGGCGAAGGGGGTCCGGCAGCCCGCGATCACCGCCACGCGCGTGCCGTTGGAGGTCACGCGGTTAGCTTATCGCCAAACGCGCGCCCTTGACACGCCGCCGCGACGAGGCCTACGCTTGGGTCGTGATGATGGTCCACGCCGTTTCGCCCTGTCTGTGCGCGTGTTGTTGTCGCGCCAGGGGCCGCGGTGTGGCCGGACCGGGCTAGAGACGGACCCAGCCCGGATCCGCAACCAAGGCCCTTCGAGACTCTCGAAGGGCCTTTTGCTTTTCATGGCCCAGTCGGGCCGAAGGAGGTGCGCCGAGGATCGACGCAAGAATTGACTGGAGCTTCGGGAGGCCGTCCGTGCGGCGGACGGCCTCCTCTTTGCCTTCGCCTTGCGCCTCGAGCACCGCCTACCGTTGTGCCTTATCCCCGCCTCGCGACTGCCGGCCTGCGGCCGGATGTCCTTGTCGCCTACGTGCCCAAAATGGGATTCCAACGACGACACTCACTGCCGCGGCCAGAGCTGCACTCATCGGAAGTGCGATGGCGAAGAACGGGTCGAGGTATCCCTCCTTAGCGAATAGGACACCCTGGAACACTAACGGTGACAATACAGATGAGAGGACGACTGAAAGAAGGTATCTGCGTAGCGCGACGTGACAGACTACGGCAATCACGAGACTCATGGCACAGAGGACTACGAGACCCATCTGAGCTTCATTCACGATTCAGCGCGCTCTCTAAACTCAATCCGCTCGGGTCGACAATCGAAGTGCGCGGATGTGACGACGCAACGACAATCAGTGAATCCGTCGCTTGCTATTCGCCCCGGGCCGAGCCCATTTTCACCAACTGCGTCAGCACTTCGTCATACAGCCGGACCTGCGACGCCCGGGTGGCGGGTGTCAGGCCGTGCAGGCGCAGCGCGCCTGCGTCCATCGCGAGAACGAAATCGCGGAGCGCCGTGATCTGGGTGGCCAGGTCCTTGGGCGCGCCGTGGAACAGCTCGCGCGGGTAGGCGGGCTCGAATCCGTCCGCGAACACCAGCACGGCTTCCCCGGACGTGAGCGCGTAGAAGCCGTCGCCCTCGGGCGCGGGCAGGCGGCTGTCGAACCGCACCGCAGCCTCGACGGGTCCGCGAACGCCGGCGGGCGCGCGCAGCACCTTCTCGACCTTGATCGCGGCCTCCATGCGTCCCTGCGTGTCTGCGGTCAGGCCGTCCAGCGCGCCCAGGCGCCGGATGGACGTCACCGTGCCCACGAACACCGCTCGGGAACCCAGGCGCCAGCTCTCGAGATGAGGCGAGGGCGGGTCGGTGGCCGCGACCACCCCCACCGCGACCGCGACCAGGCCCGCCACGACCGCTGAACGTCCCGACCAGCCGATTGCCATGTCCTTATTTAATACGCGAGAGGGGGACTTGACGCACACCGCCGGCCTGGCCCCTACTGGGTGATGCTCATGCGCCGGGCGATCCGCCTCGTCCTTCTTCTTCCCCTGCTTCCCCTGGCCGGGTGCGGAGGCGGCGGCGGAAGCACTGCCCCTTCCGCCTCGGTTTCGGTGGTCGACGGCGTCACCGGCGCCGCCCCCGCGGGCACGAGCGTGGCCGGGCGTCCGGGGGACTCGGTCACTATCGAGCGCGCAGGCTATCTCCGTCGCGACACCGTCGTTCCTCGCGACGGCGTGGTCTCGCTCTGGCCGATCACGGTCGATGAGAGCTACGTCCGCACCCTCGTCTACTCGGAGTCGGCCCTCCGCAACCGTCTGGTCCGGTGGCCGGGGACGACCATCACCGTCCCTCGCGACTTCCCTTCCGACATCACGGATGCCCTTCGGCCCTGGGTCACCCTGGTGCCGTCCGATGCGCCCGCGGTGACCATCGTGATCGACCCTGCGAATCCGGCCTTCGCCCCCCTCCCGCCCGAGGTCATCGGCGTGACCCTGAGCCAGGTGGCCGACGCCGACGCGCATTTCATCTCCTCGCAGATCGTCTTCAAGTCGGAGGCGGACCGCCGGTTGCCCGGCTCCCTGGCCCACGAGTTCGGACACGCCCTCGGCCTGAACCACAGCGCACGGCCGCAGGACCTCATGTTCCCGAACACCGCCCGGACGACTCTGAGCTTCAGCATGGATGAACGTGTTCTGCTTACGATGATGTACACACATCGACGACCTGGACAGGTCGCGCCGGACAACGATCAAGCGCTCGGGCAGGCGGGAACCGGGATCATCCGCCTCATCGCCAACTAAGAACGACGCCGACGTTTTTCCTTGACAAAAGGGGCGCCGCCCAACCCATACTACGAGCCGGCGAGCGTCTCCCCTTATTAACGATCACCTGGCCAGTGGGGCGCGGCTCCGGTTGCGGGGATGAAGAATACACGCGTGAAATTCAAGCGTGACATCCTCGAAGCCGGGTTCTCGACCGCACGCGCCGCCCGCCTCACCCGCCTTTCTCCGCGCCAGCTCGACTACTGGGATCGCCGCGGCTTCCTGAGCCCGTCGCTCGCGCGCGCCGAGGGTTACGGCTCGGCCCGGAAGTACTCGTTCGTCGACCTCGTGCGCCTCCGCGTGGCCGCGCGGCTGCGCGCGGCCGGGCTCGGGCTCGCGCGCATCCAGCAGGCGGTGCAGACCCTGCGCCGCCTGGATCCCGCTCGCGGGAACGCGCTGTCCGCCCATCTCCTCATCGCGGGCTCGCGCGTCCTGTGGGTGCGCTCGGAGCGCGAGATCGTGGACGTGCTGCACGAAGGCCAGCTCATGCTCGTGTTCTCGGTCGGGCGGGAGGTGGAGGCGATGGCGACGGCGGTCGAGCAGTTGTCGCGCGAGCAGAAGGAAGACGCCGTGGTGCGGCCGGCCCGCGCGGGCGCGGGCCACGGGCGTTGACCACCACCCGGGAAGCGGCCACGCCGCTGGCGCGCCTCGTCCGCCTGGGCCGGGAGCGGCAGTTCTCCCTCGAGGCCTTCGAGACGGCGCTGGCGGCCGCGGCCAAGGGCTCGACGCGCGCGGTGCTGCTGCGCGAGCTCCTCCTGGAATGGACGGGCCTGTCCGTGGACGACGCCCAGGCCGTCGAGCTGTGGGAGGCCATCACGGCCACCCTCCGCGCGCTGGAGAAGGCGCTGGGCTCGCCGGTGTCCCTCCAGACCGTGCTCATGCACGAGCTGCACACCCAGCGCGGCCTGGTGCGCGAGCCGCGGCTCCTTTCCGGGCGCGAGCTCTCGGCCCTGCGCGTCAATGCCATCACCGACCCGCTCACCGGCCTCTACAACCGGCGCTTCCTCTACGACCACCTCCAGCGCGAGATGTCGCGGGCCGAGCGCACGGGCGGCGTCGTCTCCCTGATGATGATGGACCTCCAGGGGTTCAAGAGCATCAACGACCGCCTCGGCCATCCCGTGGGCGACGCCGTGCTCGTGAAGACGGCGAAGGTCATCCGCGATTCGCTGCGCGCGGTGGACGCGGGCTGCCGCTACGGCGGCGACGAGTTCGTGGCCGTCCTGCCCAACACCACGCTGATGGGAAGCCTGGCCGTCGCCGAGCGCGTCCGCCAGCGCGTGGCCAAGATCCAGCTTCCCCGGCGCCTCGGCCTGCAGATGGGCCTGCACTACGGGGTCGCGACCTTCCCGTCCGACGGCCGCACCTCCGACTTCCTGAT
>DASTLK010000682.1:0-3411 GCA_035715025.1 Vicinamibacteria bacterium | reverse complement strand
TCGGGAAGAGCTGGTCCTTGATGTCGTGGCCGACGATGGCCACCGCCGCCGCGTGCTCGTCTTCCAGGGTCGTGAAGAAGCGGCCCGCCTCGAGGTCCACGTTGAGCATGGTCAGGACGTTGGCCGTGTAGCCGGTCATGGGCACGTTCGAGAGTTTCCGTGGGCCGAGGTGCACGTTGGCGAGCTGCTGGCCCTGGGCGCCCACGGCCGCGCAGGACCGGCACTCCGCGCTCACGATCTGCAGGTCGCGCATGGTCACGGGCTTGCGCCTCGTGGCCATGATGAATTCCTGCCGGCTGCGGATGATGCCGTACTTGGTGAAGACGATGACGTCGGGGTTGAGGTTGACGACCTTGTTCAGGACGTAGTCGTTGAGGCCGCTGATGACGGAGAGGACGGAGACCACGGTCATCACGCCGATGATCACCCCCAGGAGGGTGAGCCCCGAGCGAAGCTTGTTCAGGCGCAGGGCCTGCAGCGAGACGGCGAACAGCTCGGAGAAGCCCATGGCGCCTTCCGCCGGAGGTCAGGACGTCCCGGCGCCCTGCCCTTCGGCGGCCTTTTTCTCCTTCTCCGACATCTTCTTCACGCGATCGCCGTCCTTGATCTCGCGCAGCGCCTTGAACGGACCGGTGACGATCTCCTCTCCGGCCGGGACCCCGGAGACCACCTCGACCATCAGCTCACCGGTGATGCCGGTCTTGATGGGCGCGAAGGCCGCCTTGCCCTCGCGCAGCGCGTAGACTCCCTGCTCCGTCCTGAGCTTGCCGGCCTCGTTCTTCTCGCCCTTGGGCGAATCGCGCACGATCACCGCGGCCAGGGGGACGGCGGCGACCTTCTCCTTGACCCCGGTGATGATGTCGGCGGTGACGGAGAAGCCTGGCCGGATGGTGGGCGGCGGCGCCTGCACCTTCACCTTGACCTTGAAGTTGATGGCGTCGGAGGTCGTGGTCAGGCCCTGGAGGTCCGGGTCGTCCTTGAGGATCGGCGAGTTCCCCACCTCCGTGACCAGGCCCTCGAACGGCCGCCCCGGATAGGCGTCGATGTTGAGCAGCGCCTTCTGTCCGACCTGCACCGTCGGGGTGTCCGTCTCGTCCACCATCAGCACCGCCTCCACCGTCGACATGTCGGAGACGGTGAGGAGCTGGGTACCGGGGTTGTTCATGGTGCCGATGACGGTGACCTCGCCCGCCTTCACCCGCAGCGTGGTCACGATCCCGTCGATGGGCGCGCGCACGGTGGTCTTGGAGAGGGTGTCGCGGTTGGCGCTCAGGCCGGCCCGCATCTGGTCCACGCGGTTCTGGGCGGCTCCGAAGGCGGAGCGCGCGGTCTCCAGACCCGACTGGGCCCGCTGATAGTCGGCCTCGGACGTGATCCGCGCGTCGTAGTTGCGCCGCGCCCGGTCGAAATCGCGCTCGGCCTGGGCCGTGGTCTCCTTGGCGGAGTCGCGGTCGGACAGGCTGGCCTTGAGGGCGGCGCTGGAGCCGGCCTCCTCCGCCGCCGCGCGGTTACGGTCGATCTGGAGGAGGAAGTCGCCCTTCTTGACCTTGTCGCCCTCGCGTACGGCCAGGTTCACGACCTGGCCCTGCACGAGCGCCGACATCTCGACCTTGTTCTCCGCCTGGATCTTGCCGTTGGCGGTGACCTTGGAGACGATGTCCTGCGTCGCCACCTTGGCGGTGAGGACGGGCGTGGCCTTGCTGCGGTTGCGCGAGTAGGCCACGCCGCCGCCCAGCACGAGCACGCCGGCCACGAGGATCCAGATGAGGCGCTTGCGACGACGAGTCAAGGCTCGCCACGCTACACCGCGGCCGGACCGGGGTCAACGCGTCAGCTTTTTGGATCGGCGAGCGACGTCCAGGCCGCGAGAGCGCTCAGCTTCTGGTCCTGCGTCCAGGGTGGCCCCAGGGCCTTGCCCCAGGCGGTCACCGCGGCCTGCAGATCCTTCGCCGGGCGGCGCAGAGCCGACTCTGCCCGCGCCAGCAGCTCCTTCTCGCGAATGCGCGTGACGGGAAGACGATGGCCGTCGCTGGCGGCGGCCAGCGCATCGCGAAAGTGCTCGCCGTCCGCGGTGTGGATGAGAGCGTGCGAGGCGAGCACCGACTCCAGCGGGGGCAACGGCCGGCCCGAGGCGGCGAGGATCACCGTCCTCACGACGTCGTAGCCCTTCCCGCGCAGGTCCTGGAGGGCCGCGCCCAGGCCGGCGGCCGCGCGCGCCTGGGCCTGGCGCGAGAGCCGCGCCAGCAGCGCCGCCGCCCTGGGCAGAGGCAGGTCCTCCGCGGCGTGATAGGGCTGCTTCGCTTCGGGGCCGTCCGCCATCTCGATGCGCCGGCGATCCACGACTTCCGGCGCGGGGAAGGAGCCGCCGACGGCGACGAGGGCGGCCCATCCCGAGTGCGCGCGAAGGCCGAGGACGGCCGGAAGGCGGGTCTTCGTGGGTCCCTCCTTGGCGGCGGGGTGGCCTATTATCGGCCTCTTGCCCGCTTCTTCCGAGCTCGCCGCCGTGGTGGCCGTGGAGCCGGGGGCGCGCTTCGCGCCCGACCGGGTGCGGGCCGTGACCTTCGCGCTCGTCCTCGTCACCGCGCTGGCCTCGCTGGAATCCACAGTGGTCTCCACCGCGATGCCCACCATCATCGGCGAGCTGCGGGGCCTGGCCGTGTACTCGTGGGTGTTCTCCGCGTACCTCCTCTCCGCGACGGTGACCATGCCCATCTACGGCCGGCTCGCGGATCTGTACGGCCGCCGGCGCATCCTGCTCATCGCGATCTCGCTCTTCGTGGTGGGCGCGGGGGCCTGCGCGGCCGCGCAGACCATGACCCATCTCATCGCCGCGCGCGTGCTGCAGGGGCTGGGCGCGGGCGGGCTGATGCCGGTCGCCCTCGTCGTCTCCGGCGACCTCTTCTCGCTGCGCGAGCGCGCGCGCATCCAGGGCCTGTTCAGCGGCATCTGGGGCGTGGCCAGCCTGGCCGGGCCCATGCTGGGGGCCGCCCTCACCGTCACCTTCGGATGGCGGTCCATCTTCTCCATCAACCTGCCGCTGGGCGTGCTCGCCTTCGTGCTGGTCGCGACCAAGATGATCGAGTCGCGCGCGACGCGGCCCGACCCCCTCGACGTGGGCGGCGCCCTGCTCCTCGCCGGCGGGATCACGGCATTGCTGCTGTCCGTGCTGCAGAAGGCGGGCGGGGCCGCCCTCTCTCCGGGGCTGCGCCTGGCCCTGATCGCCGGCGGTGTGATCCTCCTGGCCGTCTTCGCGCGCCAGCAGGCGCGGCGCGCGCATCCGCTCATCCCGCCGAGCCTGTTCCGGCACGCGCGCACGGTCTCGCCCTACCTCTCGGGCGCGCTCCTGGGCACGACGATCTTCGGCGTGGACACCTTCGTGCCCCTCTTCGTGCAGGGCGCGCGCGGCGGCAC
>DASTLK010000681.1:0-2603 GCA_035715025.1 Vicinamibacteria bacterium | reverse complement strand
CCGGCGCCGCCTCTCCACGGCGGGCAGACGGCGCGTGTGCACCACCTCCGTCCGCGAGGCCTCGGCTCCCGGGATGGGGCCCCCGCGCGCCGCGCGCAGCGCCGCCGCCAGCGAGACCGCGTCCGGAAATCGGGCGGCGGGATCCTTGGCCAGGGCCGAGCGCAGCACGGGCAGGAGGGCCGGCGGTAGCGCGAGCGCGGGATCGTCGATGGGTGGCGCGGCCTCCACGTGCATCATCAGGGTCTCCACGGGCGTGGCTCCGCGAAACGGCACGCGCCCGGTGAAGGCCTCGAACACCACGATGCCCAGCGAATAGATGTCGCTGCGGAAGTCCGCGCGTCGTCCGCGCGCCTGCTCCGGGCTCATGTACTCGGGGCTGCCGAGCACGTAGCCCGTCGACGCGCCGTCCGTTCCCGCGGAGGCCGGCTTGGCGATGCCGAAGTCCATCACCTTGGCCGTGCCTGCGCCGTCGATCATGACGTTGGGCGACTTGAGGTCGCGATGGATGATCCCGACCTTGTGGATGGCGGCGAGGCCCTCCGCGATCTGGATGGCCACGTCGAAAGCCTGATCCGGCGGCAAAGCCCCCCCGCGCAACCGGTCCTTCAGGGTCGCTCCGGAGATCAGCTCCATCGAGATGTACTGGAGGCCGCCCTCTTCGCCGTATTCGTGGATGCGGCAGACGTTCCAGTGGCTGACCTTGCGCGCCAGCTTGATCTCGGACCGGAAGCGCGCCGCCATCTCCGGCGTGCCCGCCACCTCCGGTCTCAGGATCTTCAGCGCGACCTCGTCGTCAAGCACCTCGTCTCGCGCGCGATAGACGGCCCCCATGCCGCCGCGGCCGAGAGGAGCCAGGATCCGGTAGCGCCCGCCAATGAGCGCGCCCCGCGTCACCGCGGTCAGGACCGCGCGACAATTGAAGCAGACCTCCGCCGCGTCGTCGTTCTCGGATTGGCACGACGGGCAGAGCACGCGCCAGCTTAACCCTTGACCCGTCCGAAGGCGGGCGGTTAGGCTCGAAGCGTCCGGTGGCGCCCGGCACGAAAGGATCTCCCACCATGGCCGACAACGCTTCGCTCGCGAAGATGGCGCAGAAGCTGCGCCGACTGTCCATCGAGTCCACCACGGAGGCCGGATCCGGCCATCCCACGAGCTGCATGTCCGCGGCCGAGATCATGTCCGTCCTCTACTTCGACGAGATGCGTTGGGACCCGCGCGATCCCAGCGGGCGGCGGGCCGACGTCTTCGTCCTCTCGAAGGGCCACGCCGCTCCCGTCCTCTGGGCGGCCCTGAAGGAGTCGGGCGCGATCGACGACGACCTCATGACCCTGCGCCGGCACGACAGCCGCCTCGAGGGCCATCCCACGCCGCTGGTGCCCTGGGTGCGCGTCACCACGGGCTCGCTCGGCCAGGGCCTCTGCGTGGCCGGCGGGATGGCGTGGGCGCGCAAGCTCGACGGCGAGCAGGGCCGCGTCTACGTGCTCCTGGGCGACGGCGAGATGGCCGAAGGATCCGTGTGGGAGAGCTCGGAGTTCGCCGCGTTCAACACGCTCTCCAACGTGTGCGCGGTCCTCGACCTCAACCGGCTGGGCCAGAGCGGGCCCACCATGCACCAGCACCACGCCGAGGTGTACGAGCGGCGGTGGCAGGCCTTCGGCTGGGACACCGCCATCGTGGACGGGCACGACGTGGCCGCGCTCAAGGACGTCTTCGCGCGCGCGCGGCGATCGTCCAAGCCCTTCGGGATCGTGGCCCGCACGCTCAAGGGCAAGGGCGTTTCGTTCCTCGAGGACAAGGACGGCTGGCACGGCAAGCCCCTCAAGAAGGGCGAGGAGCTCACCAAGGCGCTGGCCGAGCTGGGCGATACGAACATCACGCTGAAGATCGAGCCGCGCCACTACGAGGCCGAGCCCAAGCGCGCAGAAGGCCCGATCGAGGTCAAGCCCGCCTACGAGAAGGGGCAGGAGGTCGCGACGCGCGAAGCCTTCGGCAACGCGCTGGCCAAGCTCGCCAAGAGTGCGCCCCAGACCGTCGCCCTCGACGGCGACACCAAGAACTCGACGTTCTCCGAGAAGTTCAAGGCGGTGGCGCCCGAGCGCTTCGCGGAGGGCTACATCGCCGAGCAGAACATGGTCGGCCTGGCCCTCGGCATGTCCACGGAAGGGAAGATCCCGATCGCCTCCACCTTCGCCTGCTTCCTCTCGCGCGCCTACGACTTCATCCGCATGGCCGTGTACTCGCGTCCCAGGCACCTCGTGCTCTGCGGCAGCCACGCCGGCGTTTCGATCGGCGAGGACGGGCCGTCGCAGATGGCGCTCGAAGACCTGGCCATGATGCGCGCGCTCGTGCAGTCCACCGTGCTCTATCCGAGCGACGCCGTCTGCGCGGAGAAGCTGGTGGAAGCGGCCGCGCGCACCGAGGGCATCGTGTACATCCGCACCAGCCGCCCCAAGACCAAGATCCTGTACGCCAGCGACGAGAGCTTTCCCATCGGCGGTTCGAAGACGCTGCGGCGGTCCGACAAGGACGCGGTCACCATCGTCGCGGCGGGAGTGACGCTGTTCGAGGCCCTCACCGCGCACGAGCGCTTGCAGAAGGACGGC
>DASTLK010000680.1:0-4620 GCA_035715025.1 Vicinamibacteria bacterium | reverse complement strand
CCCGCGGTCCTGGCTTCTCGAAGCGCACGCGGAGCACCGGCTGCAGCGCCTCCGCGTCGAGGTCCTCGCTCCAGGCCTCGGCCGTCTCCGGCACCCACACCGAGATGTCTTCCACCGTCACCGTCCGGGCGTGCCTCGTCTCCATGAAATGGCGCCAGAGCTCGAATTCGGCGGCAGGGATGTAGCGGAGCGCGAGGGCAGGATCCTCGTTCCCGCCCTCGAGATGGCACCTCACCATCGGGACCTTGCTGTCCACGCTCATGCGGCCCCGGAAGTGCACGGCCCATGCCGGTCACGGCCCCCCGTCACATCTGTTGAAAACAGGCATGTTGGTGGTGCGCCATCGACAAGGGCCGCCGGAGGCGGGCGTCTTTCCTGTTACGTTTCGGAACGGCCCGTACCAGGCTGCTCCGTGGCCACCATCGGGATCGGTGGCTGGAAGCAGCGCCGGCAACGCGCTTCGTACTCCTCGGCCCCGCCCACGACGACCCGGTCCGTGGCCTCGGTGAGGCGCTGGGTGCGATTGGCAGGGGCGCCGCATTGCATGCAGATGGCCAGGATCTTGTCGACGTACTCCGCGACGGCCAGGATCTGCGGCATGGGATCGAAGGGCCGGCCCATGTAGTCCTGATCGAGGCCGGCCACGATCACGCGCACGCCCCGATCGGCGAGCCCGTTCACGACCGACACGAGCCCGGCGTCGAAGAACTGGCCCTCGTCGATGCCGACCACTTCCGTGCGGTCGTCCATGTGCTGCAGGATCTCCTGCGAGCACTTCACCACCTGCGACGGCATCTTCATGTCGCTGTGGCTGACGATGTGGTCGGTCGCGTAGCGGTCGTCCACCTTCGGCTTGAAGATCTGGACCCTCTGGCGCGCGATCTGCGCGCGGCGCACGCGGCGGATCAGCTCCTCGCTCTTCCCGCTGAACATGCTGCCCGTCACCACCTCGATCCACCCCGACCCCGGCCGCGAGAACCGGTTCATTCGTAGGCGGCCTCGTTGTAGAACGGCGCCAGCGCGTTGATGAGCGCGATCTCGAAGGACCGGGTGCGGTCGAAGAGGCCGCCGGTCAGCACGCCCCACGCGCCCTGGCGGCTGCGCACGTCGTGCTCGCGCGCGAAGGCGTCGATCACTTCCGCCAGCTCGACGCCGTCCGTCACCACCCGGTCCAGCAACGGACGAGGCACTTCGATGGCGCCCCCGCAGCCGTGCGACCCGCGCCGGCCGTCGGTGACGTAGGCCCACGACATCAGGAAGCCGCGGCGGCCCAGGGGATCCGACCGCCGCAGGTCGATGCCGCCTTCCATGCCGATCGCCATGTCCGCGGTCCGGCCCTGGGTCTGGAGCGCTTCCACGGCCAGATGGGCGCGCGAGCGGGCTCCGTCGAGCAGCTCGTCGAGGGAGAGCGGCATGGGCGGCGTCCCCCCGGCGGTGACGTCCACGGCGACGATCTCGGCGCGCGCGAGCTCGCTCGCCCGCTCACCGAGCTGGGCGAGGACGCGCCGCACCGCTTCCACCTTGGGCCCGCGGGTGCTGCCGACGGCGACGATCACCGGCTACCTCACCCGCTCGACGTACGACCCGGTGCTGGTGTCGATCTTGATGCGCTCGCCCTCGGAGATGAACGCGGGCACCTGCACGATGAGGCCGGTCTCCATCTTGGCCGGCTTGCCCACGTTCGAAACCGAGCCTCCCTTGATGGACGGCTCCGTCTCCATGACCGTCATGTCGACGGTCTGCGGCAGCTCGATGCCCACGGGCCGCTCCTCGTACATCTCGATCTTGAGCTTGATGTTCGGGATCAGGTAGGGCACGGCATCGCCGAGCACCTCGTCCGAGAGGCCGATCTGCTCGAAGGTCTCGTTGTTCATGAAGTGGAACATGGAGCCGTCCTGGTAGAGGAACTCCATCTCCGTCTCGTCCAGGATGGCCCGCTCGACCATGTCCACGGAACGGAAGCGGTGGTCGCTGATGGCCCCCGTCTTGAGGCTCTTGATCTTCGCTTGCACGAGGCCGCGCAGGTTGCCCGGCGTCTTGTGCTGGGCTTCCACGACCCGATAGAGGTCGTTGTCGTGCTTGATGCACATCCCGCGCTTGAGCTGTGTGGCCTGAATCATTACGCTGTCCTCCGCGCCTGACGGAAACCCTCATTATAAAGGGGTTGCGCGGCGCGGAACAAGCCCGGGCTAGACGCTGCGATCGATTTCGAGGCCGCGCAGGTCGAGACGGAAGGGAACGGGCTTGAACCCCGCCGCGTGCAGCGCGGCCTCGACGCCGCCGCGCCGGCCCGGGGTGGCCCAGACCGACACCATGCCCCCGCCGCCCGCGCCGCAGACCTTGGCCGCTCCACCGGCGGACGCCGCGGCCTCCCGGATGCGATCGATCTCCGGCGAGGACACCCCGGGGGCCAGCCGGACGCGCGACTGCATCTCCGCGGACATGAACGCGCCGACCTCGTCGTAGCGTCCCGTGACCAGCGCCTCGCGCGCCCCCTTGGCCGCGGCGACGATCTCGCCCAGGCACTGGCGGACGTTCTCCTGCCCGTCGATCTGGCCCTTGAAGACCTCCCAGTTGTTGAGGCCGGAGAAGTGGCTGACGCCGGAATCCACGAGTACCAGGCACTCCTCGACCCGGGCGGGGTCGGTGGCCAGCTTCTCGACGCGCAGCTCGCCCGGCTCGAGATGGATGCCGAGCACGCCGCCGTGGATCGCGGCCAGGTAGTCCTGGACGCCGGTCGGCACGCCGATCGTCTGGGCTTCCGCGTCCCGCACCACCGGCCAGAGTCCGTCGGGGTCGATCTTCCGGTCGAAGGCCGCGCACAGGGCGCCGGCCACGGCCACGGACAAGGCGGAGGATCCGCCCAGGCCGGATCCCGAGGGTACGCGCGACTGCGTCACGACCTTCACGCCCCGCTCGATGTCCAGCGCACGGAGGATGTGGGCCACCAGGGACAGCTCGCCCCCGACGAGGACCTCCGAGACGTCTCGGCCTTCCGCCTTGCGCAGCGTGTCCTTGGATTCGATGCGCACGCCCTCGTGATTCGTCTCGACCCGGCACCAGGCCCGGCGATCGATGGCCGCGTTGACGGTCACCGCGCCCGGATGGAACAGGTACAGGGGCCAGATGTCGAGGGTTCCGCCGGCCAGGTCGATACGGGTGGGCGCCGTCGCTTCGACCGTGCGCGGGCTCATGGAAGGCGCTTCGTCCCCGCTGTTACCATTGGCACCCATGAATCCTCCCATGGACTGCCCTCGTTGTGGCCAGAAGGCAGTCACGGAGGCCGCCTGTCCGCGCTGCGGCGTGATCGTGGCCAAGGCGCGCACGCCCCGCACGCCGCCCGGCGAGCGTCCGCCCGCCGCGATCTCCAGCGAGGCCACGTCGCCGCCGCGGGGAGGCATCGGAGGGCTCGGGCTCGGGCTGATGGCCGCGCTGCTCGTTCTCGCGGGCGCGATCGGCTCGCGGCTGTGGGAGCGTTCGCATCGGCCGGCCGTGCGCGCCGGTGAGCCCGCGGCCGCGCTCCCGGTGGCCGCGTCGGGTCCCGTCGATGTTCCGCCGCCCAGCCTGGGGATCCCCTCCGCGCCTCCCATTCGCGAGTTCCAGATGGATCGGGCCCAGGCGCCCGATCCCGACCGCGTGCGCGCCGATGCCCTCGTGCGGCGGCTCGCGAACCCGTCCTCCCTCACCACGGCCGACGTACAGGTGGCGGAGGACCTCCTCGCGCGCCATCCCGAGGAGCGCGCCTATCGCGACCTGCTCGAGGCGGCGCTGCTGGTCACGGCCGACCGGCATCATCACCAGCGGCAGTTCTCCCAGGCCATCGCCGATCTCCAGCGCGCCAAGGAGATCCAGCCCTCGTCGACGAGGCCCCTTCTGGGGCTCCTGCAGGTCTACAAGGACGTCGGCGACTGGGCGGGGGTAGAGGCGGCGGCGCGGGCCATCCTGAGCCTCGACGCGCGCAGCTTCGACGCCTGGGTCGGCCTGGGCTATGGCCTCATGAGGCAGGACCGCAACCGCGAGGCCCTGGAGGCCCTGCGCTCCGCCCTCGAGGTGCACGACGACACCACCGTCCGGCTCCTGATCGAGCGCATCCAGAAGGGCCTCGCGGACGAGCGCGGCATGGCCGAGCGCCACGTGTCCCATTTCAACGTGCGCTACGACGGCGAGGAGCACGAGGCGGTGGGCCGCGAGATCCTGCGCGCCCTCGAACGCCACTATGCCACCCTGGCCAGTGCCCTCGACTACGAGCCCGTGAACACCATTACCGTCATCCTGTTCACGAGCGCGGGGTACTACAACGCCAGCGGGGCCCCCGCCTGGTCGGGCGGCGAGTTCGACAACCTCGATGGCCGCATCCGCGTTCCCATCGGCGGGCTCACCACCAGCCTGACCCCCGACATGGATGGCACGCTCATCCACGAGCTCACGCACGCGTTCATCGCCGACCGCACCCGGGCGATGGCACCGCACGAGCTGCACGAGGGGCTCGCTCAGTACATGGAGGGCAAGCGCATCGAATCCATGCTCACGCGCCGACAGCTCACGGCGCTGGCCGACGGCCGCATTGGCGGCGTCGCGGGCTTCTATCTAGGCGCGCTGTCGTTCGTCGAGTACCTGATC
>DASTLK010000679.1:0-3718 GCA_035715025.1 Vicinamibacteria bacterium | reverse complement strand
GCCAGCCCCAGGTCATCGCGAACCTGAGGGTCGCGATCGAAGCGGCCGCCGTCATCCTCGCGCAGGGCGCGGTCCACGCCGCGCTCGGCCTCGCCGCGCGAGTTGCCGAGGTGGGCCAGCGCGGAGAGGAGGTCTTCCTTCGGCGTGGCCTCCGCGCGCGCCTCCGCTTCCGCCTCCGGCGCGGCCAGGGGCGGCATCTTGTCCTTCAGCTCGACGACCAGCCGCTCCGCCGTCTTCTTGCCCACGCCGGGCACGCGCGTCAGGCGGGCGATGTCGCTCCCGCGCAGCGCCGCCGCCAGCTCCGCGGCCTCGATGCCGGAGAGGATGTTGACCGCGAGCCTCGGCCCGACCCCCGCCACCTGGATCAGGCGCTCGAAGAGGTCCTGCTCGTGCGCGGTGAGGAAGCCGTAGAGCGCGAGCGCGTCCTCGCGGACGTGGGTGTGCACGCGCAGGCTCACCTCGGTTCCTTCCTCGCCCAGGCGGTAGAAGGTCGAGACGGGGATGGCCACGCGATAGCCCACGCCGGAGACGTCGACGATGACTTCCTGGGGACTCTTGCGCAGCACGCGCCCGCGCAGGTGCGCGATCACGAGGCGGGCCGCGCCGTGTGGAGGTGCGCGTGGCAGAGGGCGACGGCCAGGGCGTCGGTGGCGTCGCCCGCGGCCTGGTCCTCGAGGGCGAGGATGCGCGAGACCATGAGGGCGACCTGTGATTTCTCGGCGCGGCCGAAGCCCGTCACCTGGACCTTGACCGTGGCCGGCGGAAACGCGGACACGGGTAGCCCGGCATCCGCGCCGGCCAGGAGCACGACCCCGCGGACATGCCCCAGGACGAGGGCGCTGCGCGCGTTCACGGCGTGGAACACGTCCTCGACAGCGAGGACGTCCGGGCGCAGGCGGGCGATGACCTTGGTGAGGCCGGCGTGGATGGCGTGCAAGCGGACGGGAAGCTCCAGGCGGACGGAGGGAGCGAGGATGCCCATCTCGAGGAGGCGATGCCGGCGCCCGTCCGTCTCGATGGCGCCGTAGCCCGTGCGCAGGGAGCCGGGGTCGACGCCGAGGATGATCATTTCAAGTCAGGGGAGACTCGCGCGGCATCCACGATGGGCACTCGCGAATCCCCCCTGAAACCCCCCTCGCACGCCGCCGCCTCTGCGCGGCGCCGTCGTGCTCTGCGGTCGGGAAGTGCCCACTAGCCGGCGGTGGCGGCCTCCATCTCCTTCTCGGAGATGTCGAAATTCGCCCACACGTTCTGCACGTCGTCCTGGTCTTCGAGGGTCTCCATCAGCTTCAGCATCGACTGCGCCTTGGGCCCCTCGAGCGTGATGTTGTTCTCCGCGTACTTGCCGATCTCCGCCTCTTCCGGCTCGATCCCCGCCTTCTTGATGGCCTGCACCACCGCGTCGTGAACGTTGGGGGCAGTGTAGACCTCGTAGAGGTCGCCGGAGGTCTGGATGTCGTCCGCGCCCGCTTCGAGCGCGAGGTCCATCAGCTTCTCCTCGTCGATCTTCGCGGTGGCGATGGAGATGTAGCCGCGGGGCTTGAACATGTAGGACACGCTGCCCACCGTGCCGAGGTTCCCCCCGTTCTTGGTGAAGATGTGGCGGATCTCGGAGACCGTGCGGTTGCGGTTGTCGGTCGTCCCTTCCACGAGGATGGCGACGCCGCCCGGGCCGTAGCCCTCGAGGACGAGCTCCTCGTAGGAGGACCCCTCGAGCTCGCCCGTCCCCTTCTGGATGGCGCGCTTGATGTTGTCGGCCGGCATGTTGACCGACTTGGCCTTGTCCACGGCCGTGCGCAGACGGGGGTTCGAGGCCGGGTCACCGCCGCCGATCCGCGCGGCGATCGACATCTCGCGGATGATCTTGGTGAAGATCTTGCCGCGCTTGGCGTCGAGCGCACCCTTCTTGTGCTTGATGGAATGCCACTTGGAATGTCCGGACATGGAATGCTCCTGATAGACGGACTGAGTCGCGCATTTTAGCACGAGTGCCCGGCCGCCCTGAGCCCTGGGATACCATGCCGCCCTTGAGGCGCGCCACCGAAGAAAGCCCGCCGGGAGAGCGGCCAGACGGGCCGGTGCGCGGGCGGAAGCGGCTCCCGGTGGTGGCCGCCGGTCTCGCCTACCTTGCGATCGCCGCGGCCATGACCTGGCCTCTCCTGGCGGCGCCGTCGCGGCTGGGCTTCGCCAACATGGACGTGTTCGGAAACGTCTGGACGCTGGCCTGGGACGTCCACCAGGGGGCGCGGGATCCGCTCCGGCTCTTCGATTCCAACATGTTCTTCCCCTATACCCTGAGCCTGGCCTACGCCGAGAGCCTGCTGCCCCAGGCCCTTCTGGCCGCGCCGGTGGTCGCCCTGGGGGGCTCGCCGCTGCTGGCCTACAACGTCGTCTTCATCCTTTCGTTCGTCATGAGCGGTGTCGGAGCCTACCTCCTGGCCGAGGACGTCGCCGGCTCGGCGGGGGGCGCGTTCCTGGCCGGCCTGGCTTTCGCCTTCTGCGCGTATCGATGGGCGCACGTCGTTCACCTGCAGTCACTGACGGTGCAGTGGCTGCCGCTGGCGCTCTTGAGCTTGCGGCGCCTCTGGCGAAGTGGGTCAACGGCGGCGGCGGCGGGCCTGGCCCTCTTCACGACGCTGCAGGTGCTGAGCAGCGGCTACTACGCCCTGCTGATGGCCATCGCCCTCGGCATCACGATGCTTGCCGAGTGGCGCCGCGGAGGAGCACCGCGAAACGCGCGCCGGATGGTCGCGGCCCTCGTCGTATCCGGGCTGTGCGTGCTGCCGGTGTTCGCGGCCTACCGCGTCGTGCAGCAGCGGCATGGCTTCACCCGGGGACGCGACGAGGCCGCCGCCTGGAGTGCGCGGCCGGCGAGCTATCTGGACCCCGGTGTCTTCGTCGGGCCGCCGCACCTGGCCCGGCTGCATTCGATGATCCAGGACGGGGAGCCGCTCTATCCCGGAACCGTGATCTGGGTTCTGGCCGCGGTGGGCATCGTCGCCGCGCGCGGGACGCTGGAGGCGATGTGGGCGGCGGCGCTCACGGTGACGGGCTTCGTGCTCTCTCTCGGCCCCAGGATCGACGTGGCCGGTGTGCAGTTGCCGGGGCCGTTCCTGCTCTTGCGATGGTTGCCGGGAGGCGCGCTGCTTCGGACACCTTCGCGCCTGGCGGTGCTGGCGCTCCTCGGTCTCGGGCTTCTGGCCGCACTGGGCTGGGCTCAGCTCATGAAGGGAAGAAGGCTCCACGCTGCTCTCGCCCTGGCCGCCGCCGCGCTGGTGACGCTGGAGGCCTGGCCCGTGGATCTCGCGGGGGCGGTGCGGCCCTTTCCACACCCACCGGCATCGGCGGAGTGGCTGCGGACGGCCGCTCCCGGCGTCGTCCTGGAGTTGCCGTGGGACATTCCGAGCGACAGCGCGCTCTATCTCTACTGGTCGACCCGCCACTGGCAGCGGATGGTGAACGGCTTCGGGAGCTTCGACCCACCGGGAATCATCGGTTTCGGCCTCCTCGGCAACCGTTGGCCTTCAGCCTATTCGGCGGCCCAGTTCCGCAAGGCCGGGATTCGATACGTCGTCGTGCACATGGACCGGGTGCGCGCGCCGCACAAGGCGCGCATCCTCGCCGCCGAGCTGCCGGAGGGAGTGCGGCTGGAGGCCGATTTCGTCGCCGATCGCGTGTACGTCATCGATCCGCTTCCGGCGAGCGGGGACGACTGACG
>DASTLK010000678.1:0-2261 GCA_035715025.1 Vicinamibacteria bacterium | reverse complement strand
CCGGCGAGCGACTATCGGGTGAAGAGCGCGATGGAATGGCGCGCCGGAGGCGAGGTCACGATTCCGGTGCTCGGGCGGTGGGCCAGCCACGGAGCGGGCCGACCGAACCGCCTGCAGTTCCGCGCCGGGTGGCATCGCCAGCCGGCGGGCTCGATCGCCTATGAGGGGACGGACCCGGTCCAGCAGGGCTTGTTCCCGCCCGGAGCGGCGCGCAACCTCGTGAGCCTCGGGACTTCGATCGGCGGGGTGACGATGTGGCGCCTTTCCGGCGCGTATCGCTTCGGCGGGGACGAGCGCCAGGCCGTCGTCGGGATCGCGATCCGTTATCCCGGCCTGTTCCCGTGAGGCGCGTGCTGTTGGCGGGCCTGTTCGCGCTGGCCGCCCTGGCCGCGTGGCGTCACGCCTCGGAAGCGGAGGCGGCGGCTCCGAAGGCGACGGGGCGGCAGGCCACCGAGATCCAGACCTGCGACTCCAGGCAGGAGGGCGAATGGCAGTTCGTCGCGCGCGAGCAGATGCGCGTCCAGGCGCGCGGCCGCTCCGGCAACGACTGGGTCGGCCTGACCGCGGCCACGGACGGCTTCCACGACTGGGCGCCCTTCGACGACTTCAAGACGACCATCTGCGGCACGCTGGGCGTCTTCGGGACGTTCGAACCCACCCGCCAGAGCGAGATCCTGCGTTTCCTGCCCGAGATCCCCGAGCACGACTGGAACGTCATCCTGATCCCCACCGGCCGCTCCATCTTCGACGAGCGGTTCAAGCTGGCGCAGCGGCTGATGGAGCGCGGACACGAGGGCGATCTCATCTCGTGCCGCGGGGACGCGTGCCTCGAGGCCGAGGTCACCCCGCAGAGCCAGCTGCTGAAGGCGAACGCGGCCGGCGGATGGCTCAGCGCCTGCCGGCGCGGCCAGACGCTCTGCACGTTCGGGCCCTGGGTCGGGGATGGCGGGCACGGATACCGGCCCGAGATCCATCCCGCCGAGCGCATCTGGTGGCGGGACGGGGACCGGCTGAAGCTCCTCGCGCTCCAGGACGCCTCGCAACGCTTCCGCGACCATCGCCAGTTCCAGTGGGCCGATACCCCGGAGCCGAAGGGGTGGCATCCCTGGGCCGCGCCCAGCATGCAGGGCGAGTTCCGCGTGGCCTTCGAGGCGGCCACGGCGCCCCCGGCCTCTTCCGTCGAGTTCAACGTCAAGCAGATGCTCGACACGAACGTGCGTGGCGTGACGCCCTCGGTGGCCGCCGCGGACATGCGGTACACGTTCACCCACAGCGGGGCCGACGTGGGCGGCCTCCGCGTCCACCTCGGCCTGGGCGCGACGTCGGCGCGGCTCTCTCTCGCCCTCGGCACTCTCGACATCGCGCCGGATGACGTGTGCCTGCGGCCGGACGGGCAATCGCTTCAGGGTTACCTGCGCCTCCACGACGTGCTCGGCTACCGGTACCAGGAAGGCGAGGGGTTCAACACCTTCGAAGTGACGCCCCCGCCGCTGCTCGCACCGCCCCCCTCGCCGTCTCCCGATGCTCCGTGTGCCACCTGCACGGCGCCCGCCGGGGATGACGCCCAGAACACGCTGCACCTGGCCGTGCTGATCCTGGCGCGCGAGGAGCGCGTCGATGGAGCCACGACGATGTCGGAGAGGGTGCTGGCCGACCTGCTGCAGGCGGCCACGGAGCCGGAGCCGCAGCCGCTGGTGGCGCGCGCCGCGGGCCGGAAGGAGAACGCGAGCGACATCGTTCTGCAGTCCGCGCGCCGATTCCGCCTGTCCGTTCGCCCTCACTACGACGGTCCGCGCGGCGAGCGGTTGGAGAGCGCGGTCGACGGCGGAGACCGCGAGACATTCCGCAAGCTGCTCGTGGCCGCGGGCGCCGCCGTCCCCGAGAAGGTGGCGTGGGAGGTGCGCATCCGGAACTTCAGCACGGGCGGGGGCGAGCAGGCGGGCGCCTGTGTGCCCGTCGGCGAGCGCCATCTGCTGGACGGCGACGAGTGCGCGATCGATCTGCCCGCCGGCGTTTCACCCGACGACGTGTTGCGAGTCTGGGCGAGCGCTCGCCTCCTCGACGGCCAGGGCCGGCCGGTGGCCAAGCTGACCATCATCGGGGCCGAGGGCGGCGACGGCGCTCCCGCCCGGCAGGAGATCCGGCTGGCCAGTCACTTCATCCGCGCCGCGAACGTGGGGGCGAGGGACCGGATCCTGTCCTGGCTCGGCAACGCCTTCGCGCCGGCCGGCGACCTGGTGAAAGCGGCGACGTCGCCCCAC
>DASTLK010000677.1:0-6543 GCA_035715025.1 Vicinamibacteria bacterium | reverse complement strand
TCCGGCGGCCGCTCCCGCCGGGGACGACATGCTCGTCCTCGTGGACCGGGTCGCGGCCCGCGAGGACACGCGGGCACGCCTGGTCGATTCCCTGGAGACGGCCTTCGCGGAGGGCGGCGGCCGCGCCTTCGTGCGCGTGATCGGGGGGCCCGAGCTCCGGTTCTCGGAGGGCTTCGACTGCGCCCGCTGCGGGCGCGGGTTCGAAGAGCCGCAGCCACGGCTGTTCTCCTTCAACAACCCCTACGGCGCCTGTCCGACCTGTCATGGGTTCGGCAACCTCATCGAAGTCGACCAGGACCTCGTGATCCCGGACAAGGACCGCACGCTGCGCAAGGGCGCGGTCGAGCCCTGGAACAAGCCACACTACAAGACGGCGCAGGCCGAGCTGCGCCGCTTCGCGCGCCGACGCGGCGTCTCCCTCGACACGCCCTGGAAGGACCTGCCCGAAGAGCACCGGCGGCTCGTCCTGGAAGGGGACGAGGAGTTCCAGGGCGTCGTGGGCTTCTTCCGCTGGCTGGAGACCAAGAAGTACAAGGTCCAGGTCCGGGTGTTCCTGAGCCGCTATCGCGGGTATCAGGTCTGTCCGGCCTGCCATGGGGCGCGCCTGCGGCCGGAAGCGCTGGGCGTACAGGTCGGCGGGAGGAGCATCGACGCCATCTGCGCCCTCTCCGTCCGGGAGGCGCTCTCGTTCCTCGCCGACCTTCGCTTCGAGGAGGCGGACCGCACCGTCGCGGCCAAGGTGCTCTTCGAGCTGAGGCGCCGGCTCCAGTACCTCACGGACGTGGGCCTCGACTACCTGACCCTCGACCGCGGCTTCGCCTCCCTCTCCGGCGGCGAGGCGCAGCGTATCGCCCTGGCCACCGCGCTGGGCACCGGCCTCGTGGGCACGCTGTACGTGCTCGACGAGCCGTCCATCGGCCTCCACCCCCGGGACACGGGACGGCTGATCGACGTCCTCAAGGCGCTGCGCGACCAGGGCAACACCGTCCTCGTCGTCGAGCACGACCGGGCCATCATCAAGGTCGCGGACGACATCATCGACCTCGGACCGGGAGCAGGGGAGCAGGGCGGGCGCGTGGTCTTCCAGGGCTCGTATCCGGAGCTGATGCGCGACGGCCGCAGCCTCACCGCCAAGTACCTGCGCGGTGAGCTGCAGATCCCGGTGCCGGCCAAGCGGCGCCGCGGCAACGGCCTCTCGCTGGCCGTGCAGGGCGCGCGCGCGCACAACCTCAAGGGCATCGACGTCCGCATCCCCCTGGGAACGCTCACCTGCGTGACCGGAGTCTCCGGCTCCGGCAAGTCGACGCTGGTGACGGACGTCATCTGCGCGGCCCTCCTGCACCGCCAGGGCCGCTGGGACCGGCCGGTGGGAGCCCACGATGCGCTCGAGGGCGCCTCGTATGTCGACGAGGTGATCGTGGTCGACCAGTCGCCCATCGGCCGCACCCCGCGCTCCAATCCCGTCACCTACCTGAAGGCCTTCGACGGCATCCGTGAGCTGTTCGCGGCCACGCGCGACGCGCGTGCCCGCGGCCTCACCGCCAGCGACTTCTCGTTCAACGTGCCCGGGGGGCGCTGCGAGACCTGCGCCGGTGACGGGCAGGTCCGGGTGGACATGCAGTTCCTGGCCGACGTCTCGCTCGTGTGCGAGGCCTGCGGGGGCCGGCGCTACCGCGCGCCCGTCCTGGAAGTGCGCTACAAGGGCCGGTCCATCAACCAGGTGCTCGAGATGACGGTGCACGAGGCCGTGCATTTCTTCTCCGGGCAACCGGCGGTGGTGCGGCGCCTGAAGCTGTTCGAGGAGATCGGCCTCGGCTATCTCCGCCTCGGACAGTCGGCCACGACGCTCTCCGGCGGGGAAGCGCAGCGCATCAAGCTGGCCGCGCACCTGGCGCGCAAGGCCGGGCAGCGGGTGCTCTACGTCCTGGACGAGCCCACGACCGGCCTGCACCTCGGCGACATCAACGAGCTGCTCGGGTGCTTGCACCGGCTGCTGGAGGCGGGGGCGACCCTGCTCGTCATCGAGCACAACATGGACGTCGTCAAGCAGGCGGACTGGGTCATCGACCTCGGTCCGGAGGGTGGCGCGGAAGGCGGACGCCTGGTGTTCCAGGGAACGCCCGAAGGGCTGGCCGCGGCATCCGGTGTGAGCCTCACTTCACGTTATCTGCGCGCGGCCCTGAGCGCGCCCCTGCGCCAGGCTCTCGCCGAGGTCTAGCCCGCGTGGGCAGCGTCACTTCGCAAGTCTGATATCATCGGGCGAAATTCTCGCGGCCCTCGCCGGAGGGTCGGCGCGCGCGGCACTCGTGGGACCGGAGGACGAAAGCGGATGATCCAGCGGACAGCGCCCGCGGTAATTCTTTGTGCGCTCCTGGCCGGCATGTCCGAGGCGGCGTCCCGTCCTTCCTTCGAGGACCTGGTCGCGAACCTGAAGAGTCCCAACGCGAGCACGCGTCGGGACGCGGCGGCCGAGCTGGGACGCAGCCGCCGGCGCGAGGCGGTCACCCCGCTGGCCGCCCTCGTCCGCGACCCCGATGCCAAGGTGCGTCTCGAGGTGGTGCGCGGCCTGCGCGAGCTGCGCGACCTCTCCGCGGTGCCGGCCATCGTGACTTCGCTCTCGGACGGCGAGCCGCAGATCCGCGAGGAGGCGATCGGATCGCTCGTGGAGCTCTACGCCGATCGCGACCGCGGCAATCCGGTGGGACGCTTCCTCGAGCTGTTCTCGGACGAATTCGATCGCTCGTCGATCGCACCCCACGGGTCGGTCGATCCCACCGTGATCCAGGCCCTCTCGGGCAAGCTGGCCGACGAGGACAAGGACATCCGGCAGGAAGCGGCCTTCGCCCTGGGCATCCTCAACGGGACGGAGGCGTTGCCCGCGCTCGCGAACTCCCTCCGGGACCCGGAGTCGTCCGTGCGCGGGGCGGCGGCCACCGCGATCGGAAAGATCGGGACGGCCGAGAATGGCCGGGCCCTGGTGCCCCTGCTCTCCGACGATTCCGCGAACGTCCGCAACCGCGTCCTGCAGGCCATCGGGGTGCTGCACGTGAAGGAGGCGGGCCCGGCGCTGCGCCAGCTCTACGAGGCCAATCGGCGCAAGGAAGGCGGCGCCCGCATCCTGGCCGCGCTGAGCCGCATCGGCGATCCCGCCCAGGCCGACCTCTTCCAGGAGCTCGTGCAGGACCCGGATCCGGAGCGCAAGCGACTCGCCATCGAGGGGCTGGGCCGGATCTCGGACGGCTCCCGCCTGCCTGCGTTCAAGAAGGACTACCAGCGGGAGAAGAACGAGGAGCTGCGTCTCGCGTACAGCTTCGCGCTGACCCTGCTCGGCGATCGCGCGTTCCTGGACACGATCGTGCTGAGCCTGCCCTCGCGGACGCTCGGCACGCGGAGCCGCAGCTATCTGCAGGAGATGGGACCGGCGATCCTTCCCGAGCTGTACCCGTATCTCAACGATCCGGAGGCGGAGATCCGGGCCACGCTGTGCGACATCATTGCCGCCTTCGGCGACCCGGAGGCGATTCCACGGCTGACGCCGCTGATCAACGACCCCAGCCAGACCGTGGCCGACAAGGCCAACCGCGCGGTCGAACGTCTCCGCCGCTCGGGGGGGGCGAAGGCCTCGCGCTGAGGACAGCCTCCGGCGCGGGCGGAGGAGGTTCGAGGTGAGAGGGCGCCCATCGCT
Source organism: Vicinamibacteria bacterium (assembly GCA_035715025.1). Lineage (GTDB taxonomy): Bacteria > Acidobacteriota > Vicinamibacteria > Fen-336 > Fen-336 > AA29. Next base: position 2,858 of record DASTLK010000677.1, on the reverse strand, counting down.
CGTGGCCGCCGTGGCCGTCGCCGTCGCGGTCTCCGCTTGCAAGAACCTGCCCGGCGCGGGCGGAGCCGACGGAAACCTGTCCGGCGCCGTCCGTGACGGCAAGGCCCTCCTCGAGTCCGGGCAGCTCGACGCCGCCCTCGCCGAGCTGCAGAAGTCCGCGGACGACCCGGACTCGCTGTACTACCAGGGGCGCGTGTGGGCGAAGAAGGCGGAGTCCGCGCCGGTGCCCACGCCCGAGCCGCCGCCCGACCCCGTTCCGCGCGGCTGGCAGGCCCCTCCGCCCCCCGAGCTCAAGCCGGAAGAAGTCTCGGCGGCGCAGCTCTACGAGAAGGCGATCGCGGCGCGGCCCGCCAGCGCGGCTCCCCATCTGGCCCTCGGCCAGTTGCTCGCTCCTCATGCCGCGCACCAATACGATCTCGCGGAGGACGCCGCCCGCCACAAGAAGCCGGCCGCGCCGGCGCCGCCGCTGCCGATCGACGCCGGCGTCGATCGGGTCATCCGCGCGTACCAGGCGGCCATGCAGGCCGATCCCATCTCGCCCGCGCCGGTCGAGGAGATCATCCGTTTCGGTCGGCGCGTGGGCCGCCTGGATGCCGCCGAGGCCGGGTTCAAGGAGATGGTCCGTCGCAAGAAGGAACGCGAGACCGCGGAGCCTCTCGCGCGGTACGGAGACTTCCTGGCCGAGGAGAAGAAGGACCCGCTGGCCGCCCTCGAGCCCTACAAAGAGGCCCTCATCTGGGTACCCGACGACGACGCCATCCGCGGCAAGGTGGCCACGATCTACTTGAAGCTGGCCGCCGAGGCCTTCGCCAAGCAGCAGTACGCAGTGACCGACGACCACCTGCGGGAAGCGGCGAAGTACGTCACGGACCGCAGCTCCAGCCAGGGACAGATGCTGGAGGACTACCGCCGTCGGCTGAAGAGCATCCGCCACTAGGTCCCCGGGGGCACGCCGCCCGGCGCGGCTGGTCAGAACGGCGAGTGGCCCTGTCCGTTCTGGTCGATGAAGACGAGCCCCGATTCGTAGGGATTGCCGGGCGAGTAGAAGCGCGAGAGCGCCTCTCCGCCCACCTTGAGGCGATCGGCGGTGACGCCCTCCGTGGGGCCGCCTACGATGTGGGGATCGTAGATGCGCACGAGATAGGGGTCCCCGCGAGGCGGGAAGTTCACGGGGACGCGGGGCGCCGTGCCCCGCCAGACGAAGCGGCCCGGCTCCTTCTTGAGGAAGAATTCTTCGCCCGCCTGCATCCAGCTCCCGAAGAAGACGACGTTGTCGGAGCAGCGTGGCGAGCCGGCCACGCACTCCACGATCTGCTCGTATTCGATGGTGACGGAAGCGGTGCCGGGCGGGTTGACGGGAGCCGCGTCCTCCGGGCCGGCCGTGCGCCGGAAGGCATTGCAAGACAACGCGCTCAGCGCGACCGCGCCGAGGAGAGCCGCGCGCCAGGGGCGCACGGACCCGCGGGGAGACGACTGCTGGAGCATGCGGGCCATCACTCCCACCTTCCGAAATCGGATGATAGCATGCGCCGATGCTGGAGCCGGAGCTCCCTCCGACCCTCGTCATCGACGATGACGACGTGGTCCGGAAGACCTGCGTGGAGCTGCTGGAGGCCCGCGGGCACAAGACCCTTTCCGCCGCGTCCGTAGGCGAGGGCCTGCGCCTGTTCGCCGAGCATCGGCCGGCGGCCGTGCTCCTGGACCTGCGGCTGCCGGACGGCACCGGCATCGACGTGCTGCGCGAGCTCCAGCGACAAGCGCCGGGCACGCCCGTCGTCGTCATCTCGGGGCACGGCAGCGTGGCCGAGGCCGTCGAAGCCATGAAGGTGGGCGCGACCGATTTCCTCGAGAAGCCGGTCTCGCGGGACCGCCTCTTCCAGATCCTCGATCGTATCTTCCACCCCCCGCTGCCCGGGGGCGAGACGGACCTCGAGAAGGTCGCCGACGGGTCGCGGTACGGCATGGTCGGCCGGTCCGAGGCCATGCGGCGCATCTACCAGCTCATCGAGATGGCCGCCCCCACGAAATGCCGCGTGCTCATCGCGGGCGAGAGCGGCACCGGCAAGGAGCTCATCGCGGGCGCCATCCACGCCCTCTCTCCGCGGCGCGATCGCCCGTTCATCGAGCTCAACTGCGCGGCCATCCCGAGCGAGCTGATCGAGAGCGAGATGTTCGGGCACGTCAAGGGCGCGTTCACGGGAGCGGTCGGGGACCGGAAGGGCAAGTTCGAAGCCGCAACCACGGGCACGCTCTTCCTCGACGAGCTCGGGGACATGAGCCTCACCACGCAGGCCAAGCTGCTGCGCGTCCTGCAGGAGGGGGTGGTGACCCCGGTGGGCAGCGCGGAGCCGCGGCCGGTCGACGTGCGCATCGTCTCCGCGACGAGCAAGAACCTGCCGGAGGAGATCGCGCGCGGCACGTTCCGCGAGGACCTCTACCACCGGATCAACGTGCTCACCGTCGCCGTGCCGCCTCTCCGCAACCGGCGTGACGACATCCCGGAGCTGGCCGAGCACTTCTTGCGCCTGGCCAGCGTCGAGAACGACCTCAAGCCCAAGCGCTTCTCGCCGCGGGCCATCGACCTGCTCGTCCAGATGCCGTGGCAGGGAAACGTGCGCGAGCTGCGCAACCTCATGGAGCGGCTCGTGGTCCTGGTGGCCAAGGACGTGGTCGGCCAGCAGGAGGTCATGGACGTCCTGCAGATGCCCGGGCTCCGTGCGGAGGAGACCAACCCCCTCCCCCTGCGGCAGGCGCGGGCACGGTTCGAGCGGCAATACATCCTCTATCGGCTCACCGCCAACCGCGGCAACCTCGGCAATACGGCGCGGGAACTGGGCATCGAACGCACGAACCTCTAT
>DASTLK010000676.1:0-3766 GCA_035715025.1 Vicinamibacteria bacterium | reverse complement strand
TTGCAGGCGGTCGCCGATGCGCGAGACGTCACCCGGCTGCACGTCGGCGAGCAGGATCGCGAACTCGTCGGATCCGAATCGTACGAGGGTGTCGCCGCGGCGCAGGCACGTCTCCAGGCGCCGTGCCGCCGCGTGCAGCAGGCGGTCTCCGGCCGTATAGCCGAGGCCCTGATTCGTCGCGCGGAACCCGTCGAGGTCGATGAGGGCCACCGCGAAGGGCGCGCTCTCGACCGGAGCATCCAGGGCCTCCTGTAGCGAGCGGACGAGGGACGCGCGGCAGGCGAGCCCGGTCAGCGGGTCGTGCGCGCGACGGTCACCCACCTCGTCCGGAGACGCCTCCGCGACGGCCGGCGTGGCGGCGGCGTCGGTCCAGACGACCGTGGCAGTGCCGGGGGAAGGAACGGGTTGGAGGAACGTGCCGCGACGGGCATCGACCTCGAGGGAAGCGACGACTTCGTGCCACGGCTCCACGATGCACCCGCCTTTCACCGACCGCCAGGGCCGGCCTCACGACTCCTGGTGGCTCGGCGAACCCCTCGTGGGTCCGAGACGCCTCTCCTGGAATCGGCAATTTGCGCTTGTGGAAGCCGATTTTCAGTGACCCGGCTCACGCGGAAGCGTAACAGCCGTTGCCCAACTGCTACGATCGGACCTCCTATGACCGCTGCCCCGGGAGCTAGAATGGCCCCATGACGCCTCCGATCTCGGACCGCGCGCGCCTCATGCCGGCCTCCCCCATCCGCAAGCTCATGCCCCTGGCCGACGACGCCCGCAGGCGGGGTATCCACATCTACCACCTCAACATCGGGCAGCCCGACCTGGACACGCCGGAGCCCATGCGGAGGCGCCTGCACGAGCTGCGGGACACCGTCTTCGCCTACACGCCGTCCGGGGGAACACCGGAGTACGTGGCCACGGTTCGGGCCTATTACGAGGGGCTGGGGATCGCACTCGACCCGGAACACATCATCGCCACTACGGGGGGTAGCGAAGCGCTCTTGTTCGCGTTCCTGGCCTGCGCGAACGAGGGGGACGAGGCGCTCGTGGTCGAGCCCTTCTACACGAACTACTCCGCCTTCGCGACCATGGCCGGCGTGCGCCTGGTGCCGCTCACCAGCCACGCCGAGGACGGCTTCCACCTTCCTCCCCGCGCCCAGTGGGAGAAGGCGCTCGGCCAGCGGACACGCATGGTGCTTCTCTGCAACCCCAGCAACCCCACCGGGACCGTGTACCGCCCCGAGGAGCTGCGCATGGTCGCGGACTTCTGCCGTGAGCACCGCCTGTTCCTGGTCGCGGACGAGGTCTATCGCGAGTTCGTGTACGACGGTCTGGAGGCGATTTCTGCGCTGATCCTCCCGGGGTGCGAGGACTTCGTGGTCGTGGTGGACAGCCAGTCCAAGCGCTACAGCGCCTGCGGCATCCGCCTCGGCTGCCTGATCAGCCGCCACCCGGAGGTCACGCAGTCGGCCATGAAGATGGCGCAGGGCCGTCTGTCCGCTCCCGGTCTCGCCCAGATCGTCGCGCTCGGGGCGCGCGAGCTCGGTCCCGACTACACCAAGGGCGTGGTCACCGAGTACCAGCGGCGGCGCGACGTGCTCTTCGAGGGGCTCTCGAAGATCCCCGGCGTGTTCCTGCGCAAGCCGGAGGGGGCGTTCTACTTCGTGGCGCGCCTGCCCGTCGACGACGCGGAGGAGTTCGCGCGCTGGCTGCTGACCGACTTCCAGCGCGGCGGGGCGACGGTGATGGTGGCCCCGGCCCAGGGCTTCTACGCGACACCGGGACTCGGTCGTGACGAGGTGCGCATCGCCTACGTCCTCAAGGAGGCCGACCTGCGCGCGGCGGTGGAGATCCTGGCCGCGGCCCTGCCTGCCTACCGCAAGGCGCGTGGAATGGCGGCGGTGCCCGCCGGCTCCGAGGGCGTGCGCCAGCCCGACTTCAGCGTCCCCGCCGAGAGCTAGCGCGGAAGGATCCGGTCCGCGCTCATGGCCGAGGCGATCGTCGTCACCTCCGAGGTCGTCGTCCCCGCCGCCGCCCTGTCGCTCCACACCAGCCGCTCCTCCGGCCCCGGAGGCCAGAACGTCAACAAGGTCGCGTCGAAGGTGGAGCTGCGGGTGGACCTCGACCGCGTCGAGGGGCTGGCCGAGGAAGCGCGGGCGCGGCTGAGGTCGCTCGCGGAGGGACGACTCGACTCCGCGGGCCGGCTGCTCGTGGTCAGCCAGCGCACGCGCGACCAGCACCGCAACCTGGAGGACGCGCGAGAGAAGGTCCGCGCGCTCGTCCACCGCGCCCTGATCCGGCCGCGGCCGCGGCGCCCCACGCGCGTCACCGCCGCCGCCAAGGCCCGCCGGCTCGCCGAGAAGAAGAGGCACGGCACGCACAAGCGCCGGCGGGGAGCGGTCAGGCCGGACGAGGACTAGGTCCGGCTACGGGATCTGGGCCTGGATGTCGGGCTGCCGCGCGGCGATGACGCCGCGGATGCCGTTGACGCCGCCTTCGAACTCGTCGTTCGTGAACGGCTTCTTGGTGTCCGCGAGCACTGCGTTGCGCATCACCCCGTAGTTCGCCTCGAGCTTCGGCGTCAGGAAGGCCGTGTTGACGGCGCGCGCGGCCGCCGTCTTGACCTGGTCGAGGTAGAACTGCTTCTTGGCGGGATCGGCCAGCAGCTTGCGCACCAGCACGTTGGTGTCGGTGCGTTGGAGCACCGGCCAATTGGCGGAGACGAACGTCGTGTCCTGGTCCCAGGGGATGAAGACGAACTTCGTCGTCCCCTGGAGCTGGTATGTGTAGAAGTTGTTCATCCCCTGAAGGCCCAGGAACCCGTCCTGTCCCGCGATCGCGTTCTCGACCGCGATGTAGGTCAGGAATCGGTCCACATCGAGGTAGGGGGCGATGGCGGCGACGAATCCGGCCTCGGGCGCGCTGTTTGCGGTCTGGATGAACTGAACGAGCGCCGTCATGTCCGGGCTGTCCGGGGACTCCGCTTTGAACAGCGGCGTATAGACCTTCGGATCCGAGCCCTTGTCCGTGAACCGGTAGTCCTCCACGTACTCGTACTTGTAGAGGTTGCCTTCCTTCTCGCCGAAGCGCGCGGCCAGGAAGTTCTTGTCGATGTTCTCGATCAGCCAGTACACGCCCCAGAACTCGTCGTTGACGGTGAGGCGCGTGTAGGAGATCTGGGGAGAGGCGATGCCCATCGCCTCGAACACGGGGTAGGCCAGCGGCTCGTGGAGGAACGTGTTGTCCTGGACCACGTTGTCGAGGACCAGCTTCTTCACCCCGTGGAATTCCTGGTTGGAGACGTACTTGTTCGTATCGACGAGGAGGCCGGGCTTGTCGGCATTGCGCGAACCCTTACCGCGCGAGCGAATGCCGACCTGCTGGAGCACCTCGCCGTCGACGGAGATGTTCGCCGCGTAGTACGTGTTCGACCGGAAGTTCGCACGCAGCGACGCCCAGTCCGCGGGGTCCATCACGATCCGGAACTCGTGCAGGACGCCCGGGTTGAAGATCGGATCGCCCGCGCGCGCGGACGAGGCGGCGCACAGGACGAGCGCAGCGGACAGGACGAACCCGGACGCCAGCGATCTCAAGCGCATGCGCGTTCTCCTCACCTTCAAGGCATCGAGAGCTGCAACCGTCCCAGGAGCGTCACGTAGTTCCCCTTGCGGCCGGGGACCGGGGCCAGCAGCGGGTCGTCGTACCGCTCGACGACCGCGTTCCCGTACAGGCGGACGAACTCGAGAGGCCACCACGAGAGGCCGCCGGT